>JACRBK010000105.1 GCA_016234525.1 Chloroflexota bacterium | reverse complement strand
GTGATAATTACCGTGTCGGGAAATTGCTGATCGATCTGGCTGATCTCTGCCCCGGCCTGATAATCGGGCGCGATAAAGATAGTCTGTGCGCCGCGTTCGACCATACCTCCCACGACGGATTCCAGGGTAACGCCGGGATGATCGGTGCTGTTCAGCCGATCATAGACGATCACGCGGCTGCTGTTGATGGTCGTCTCGGCATAACCTGTCCCGCTGCTCGTCACATCTCCCCATCCATACTCACCCGCCTCACCCACCAGGATCACCCCGGCAGTAATCGAATCACGGGCGACTTCCATTGTGACAGCGGTTTCAGAGGGATCAGTAGTTTCTGTTCGGGCGGACATGACCAACATGCCTAAAACGCCGCACGTTATACAAAGTAGAAGGGTGAGCAAAATTAACAAACGCGCGAATTGGTGATCCATAAGATTTCTCCGCAGGATGATGTAATCATCATAAGGGGCGCGCAAGCGCCACTACTCCTCATGATCCATTGTGACTCTAATATCCCAAAGCCGCCCCCCTAATTATTTGGGAGGCGGCCAGGATCATCTATTGGCGATCACGAAACTGCACGATTTTACTCGGTGATAGTGAACAGTGTGCCCGCACCGCGCCCGAATACCTCTGGGAAATAGAAGGCATAAGCATGGCTCGGCATGGTCTGGTATTCACCGGGGAAACTGGCCCGCACCTGATAGGTGTAGGTATAGGTTCCGCGCGGCAAGAAGTCAGCATATAGATCAACTTCTTCATCCCGCAGTTCGTTACGATCAAACAGCCACCAACCCCACCACCAACGCGGATCACGATCCGGCTGGATAGAGGGCGCGGCGTTCGTCTGGCTGGTCGTCAACAGCGACGTGTCTATCGCTTCGGTTCCGGCAGGGATCGGGTCTTCGAGCACGAAGTAGTACATATCCTGCGGCAGCGTCATTGTCACGCGCACCGTGATCACATCGCCCACTTTGGCCCCGCTGATTGGAGTCTGTGGATCGTCTGACAGGAAGTATTCGCGCGAGACACTGACACCCCGGCTGATCGGTTTGGCTTCGGAGGCCCACAGCCGCACGTTCAGGTGTGCGGTGTAGTACAACGCGCCGTCGCCTTCGCTGCGGTTGACCGTCAGGCGATTGATCTCGTCGCGCAGCAGGTCTTTGACCTGTACGCGCAGCACCTGACCTTCGCGCACCGTGTCAGGCGTGACCGTGCCATCTCCCAGCCCGGCGCCATTGAGCGCCAGTGTGTAGGTATAGTTACCTTTCAGTTCCCCGCTGGCAACCATCCAATCGGTGAGCGCCATGATCGCCCAGGCGTTTTCCTGGGTGGTTTCCCAGTGATCACCCTTGCGGGCGACCATCAACCAGCGTACCACGTTCGGCAGCAGGTCGTGATCGGGCTGCACGCGGGTGAGCGCCGCTAGCGCTATCGCGGTGGAGCGGGTATCGCTGCTCCAGTTCCACCAATCGACCTCGTTTTCTTCCCAGTGAGCGCCAGTAGCGGAGAGGATCGCCCCGGTTTGCAGGTCGCTGACCAACTGCGCGACGGCGGCGTTTGCGGGATCAACCTCGTGGTAGGCCATCAGCAGGAATGACAGCGCCCAATAGTCCATTTCCAGCCGGTGATCAAGCAGCGCGTCGAGTTCAGTGGTGCTCATCTGTCCGGCGCGAGCCAGCACATAGCGGTAGAACGCCTGCCGGTTCAGTTCCCAGACTTGGGTATCAATGGTAGGCCGGAGGACGAGATATTGGCGGACAAAATTGATCGCGCGGTCCAGCATCAACTGGTCGATCTCAAACCCTGCGCCGCGTGCTTCGGCTAAGCCCAACACCGCGTAGGATGTGATGTAGGGATTGCTCTCCATGCCGCCGAACCAGCCCCAACCTCCGTCAGTATTCTGTTCGTTGGTCAGGCGGGCCAGCGCCTGGTTTAAGGCCACCAGCAGATTTTCTTTGAGAACGGGATCATCCAGCCCCAGGTCTCTCAGGGCGCGATAGGTCATCACATTCGGCAAGAAGCGGCTGACGGTCTGCTCGATACACTGGTGCTTGAAGTTTTCGAGATAGGTCAGCGCGTCAACGGTGGTCACTGCCAGCGACGGATCGAGATGCACTACCAGCTCGCCCTGATCAACATCCAGGTGCGGTGGCAGACTGATCCCTTCGGTGCGTGATCCACCTTCGCGCAGCATCCCGCCGGTTCCAACCGTGTCGGGTGCGGTGTAACGATAGACCGGGATTGTGCCGTCTGGCCCGGTGGCGAGAGTCGGCTTGCTAGCATCCTGATAACCGTCTTGTCCGACGGCGAAGAAGGTCATATCTACATAGGGCACATCTTCGATCACCACTGTCCATTCGGCGCGAGCGCGGCCCCTGGCATCAATCGTGATTGTCTGGGCGGCATCGCTCTCGAACCTCACGCCAGTGGCTTCCAGCGTCGCCTGGACCGTCTGCGCCTGTTCGGTGTTGTTGTTGATCACCGACGCCAGCACCACGCGATCTCCGACCACGAAGAAACGCGGCACCACCGGGCGTGTCAGCAGCGGGAGTGTACTCATCACATCTGATCCGGCATCGCCCACGCGCGTATCGAGTGTCAGGCCGCGCGCATCAACGTGCCAGGTGGTCAGGTTGTCGGGCAGTGTGACCGAAACTGAAGCCTGTCCGGTGGCATCCGTAACGACATGCGGCGCCCACAGCGGCGTTTGTTGGAAGTCCTGCCGGATTTCTACCGTTGGCGCAGTGGTAGTGCTAGAAGCATCAGCTTCGCCCGCTACTATACCATCAGCGGCAAATCCGAGGGCAGCTTCTTGGGTAGGCGCTGCCGCAGGCATGGCGCCAGTTTCGACAGCCTGCCGTTGAGCGACATCTTTAAGCGCCTCGTCGGTCATCACGTCCAACAGGTTGCGCAGCGCTACATCGGTGCTGACATAGTTGCCCTGGTAGCCGTAGAAATGCGATTCCAGCGAAACGCTGTTCGGCGGCATCAGCGACAAGATCGCCTGATCCGTCACGACGACGCCTACTTCCGCGCTGACCGGCTCGCCGCGTGCATCCACTGTCTTAATATCCAGCGCGACGGTATCGCCGGGCTGCGCCAGCGTGGCGGAGGGAGTGATCGTCACCTGTAAACGCTGGTTGACCGGCTCAACAGTCAGCGCGAGGCTGCCGGTGCGATATTGGGGATTCAGACTCTCCTCGTCCATACCTTTCATCAGCGTGGCGGTGATGTAGATGGTAGGCACATGCTGATCGGTGATGGGGAGTTTGTAGACCAGAGTCGAGCCTTCCACACGGAAGACTTCATATTCCTGGATTCCGGCGCGTTCGACGGTGACCAACACATGCGATACTCCGCTGAACGGGATCGGGACCAATACCTCTGCTGTATCGCCGGGCTGGTAGCTGTCTTTGTCAGCGATCAGGTCGATGGTATTGCTGGGGCGGCCCCACCATACCGGAATCCTACCGGTGACCCAGAGATGCAGCGCACTGCGATTCACGCGCTCGCGCTGGTCGCGGGTGAGGGCGCGGATCACATACAGGCCCGACTGGGGCGGT
>JACRBK010000625.1 GCA_016234525.1 Chloroflexota bacterium | reverse complement strand
TTCTGCGAACGAATCATCGACTTCGAGCGCGCTCTCAATGGCTACCCCGGCCAGGCGTGTAGTGAGTGAGCGATCCCCTTCCAACAGGGTCAAGGCATACAGAGTATATGTCAGGGCGTTCGGGTTGTCACGTTCCGCAAAACGGCTGAGGATCGCGCGCGCTTCGGCTGGACTCTGCTCGATCATGGTAAACAATGCTTCTCCAGCCTGATCGCGTACCTGCGGCGTTACTGCTTCATGGGTCAGCGCCTCAAGGTATAACCATGCGGCGACATCGGGTTTACCCTGTTCTTCCATCCGTCTAGCGCCTGCCAGCACAGTTTCACTGGGAATATTAAACGTTGTGATCGCGTATGACAGGCTTTCCATCATGGATTCAGGGTTGGCCGCGTCCATTTGGGATGTAACCATAGTGACAAACGAGCCGGGGTCTTCCGGGTCTACCGGAAAATTCATCTCGTCTGGATTCAAGCTGATTTCGCCCATACCCTCAAATGGGCCGGGCAGCGGGATCACGACCTGATCTTCTTCTTCGGCAGCGTCAGCTTGATCGTGCATTTCCCAAGGACGCGAGTCCGGGTCGGAAATTGCATTCACAATGATAAACAGGCTGCCCAAACAGGTCAGCAGCAGCCCACCGAATCCACCAAGAATCCACAGGTTAGCCCGGCGGCGCACAGCTTCTTTGCTTAGGGTGCTGTTGGTCGTGCTGAGTATTGGCGACGGGATCATCACATAAGCCGGGGAAGGCGTGGGCGATACGGCATCGGGTGGAATCGTCGCCGCTGATGACGATCCCTGGACTTCAGCCGGGCGATAACGCGCCGCGCTCAATTCAGTCATGCCCGCTTCTTCAACGGCTTTGCGGAAGGCGGACACCATGTCTATCGCGCTGCTAAAACGCCCTTCCGGTTCTTTGGCAAGGGCGCGCAGCAGCACGCGCTCGACTTCGGCGGGGACCTGGGGATTCACTTTCGACGGCAGCGGCAGTGCTTTGTAGATGTGATCGTGGATGATCGCGTAGGGAGTATCGGCGTTAAATGGAACCCGGCCTACCATGATTTCGTACATCACCACGCCCAACGAATAAATGTCGGTGGTCGGGCCTAAGTCGTAAACCCCTTTGGCCTGTTCGGGTGAGATATACTGCGGGGTTCCCAACATCATATCCTGGCTGAGCGTTGATTCTCCCACCTGGGCGATGCGGGCCAGTCCGAAATCGGCAATGTACGGCATCCCATGCCGGTCCAACATCAAATTAGAAGGTTTGATGTCGCGGTGCAGGATACCTTCTTCGTGTGCATACGTCAGCGCCCCGGCGACTGTTTCGAGCATTTTTAGCGTCTCGGGCAGGGTGAGCGTCTGCTGTTTGAGTCGGGCCTTGAGTGTTTCCCCGTCAATGAACTTCATGATCAGGTAGGGCTGCCCCTCAAAGTCGGCATAGTCGTAGATGGGAACAATATTTGGGTGTTCCAACCTGGCAACAATGCGGGCCTCGCGTTTGAAACGCTCTAAAAAACCAGGGTCTTCTTTGAAGGCGGGATGTAACACTTTCATCGCCACGTAGCGGTCCAGGTTGGCGTGATAGGCTTTATAAACCGTTGCCATGCCACCCTGGCCGAGTTGATCCATTATCCGATAAGGCCCTACAGTATCTCCAACCGCTAAAGTCATAATATCCTCGTGCCGCCCATACTCTCTTGACCTGCATTATACCGCTGCTTTGTTGACCCCGTGCTAACCGCACGTAAACAAAGTGTAAACCGGCGGACCTCTCGCCTGCTTTTCTCCTGCTCCGCATATGAGCAGGTCGAAGACAGGACAGGTCCGCCAGAAAAGATCAAAAGCGGACGGTTAGAGGTCCTGAAGCGCAGCTACACCAGGCAGAACTTTGCCTTCGAGCAGTTCCAGGCTTGCGCCGCCGCCTGTTGAGATATGTGTGATCCGGTCCGCGACACCCGCCTGCTGTACTGCTGCCGCTGAGTCGCCGCCGCCGATGACCGTCGTCGCGCTGGACTCGGCCATAATCTCCGCGACTTTGAACGTACCCTTAGCGAAATTCGGCATTTCGAATACGCCCATCGGGCCGTTCCAAACCACTGTCTGCGCGTTGGTGATCACTTTACGGAAAGTTTCCACCGTTTCCGGGCCGATGTCCAGGGCGCGCCAGCCTGCTGGAACGCCTTCTGAAACCTTAACGATCTTGCTGTTGGCGCCATTGTCAAACGCATCAGCGATCACCATGTCGGTGGGCAAAACGAGTTTGCTGCCGCTCGTTCCGAGCAGTGCTTTGGCTGTTTCGAGTGCCTCAGCCTCGACCAGTGAATCGCCCATCTCGATACCCTGCGCCTTGAAGAACGTGTTCGCCATACCGCCGCCGATCAAGAGCGAGTCGCACTTGCCGAGCAGGGATTGGATCACGGCGATTTTATCAGACACCTTCGCGCCGCCCAGGATCGCCACAAACGGGCGTTTGGGGCTTTCGATGGCGTTCGCCAGATAGGCGAGTTCTTTTTCCATCAAAAAGCCACCCACGGCGGGCAAGAAACGCGCTACGCCCTCGGTTGAGGAGTGCGCCCGGTGCGCCGAACCAAAGGCGTCATTAACATATACGTCGCCGAGCGCCGCAAGTTTCTTCGCCAGTTCGGGATCGTTCTTTTCTTCACCGGGATAAAAACGGGTATTTTCGAGCAGCAGCACGCCGCCTTCGGGCAGGGCCGCCGCCGCTTTTTCCGCGACTTCGCCTACGCAGTCTTCGGCAAAGGCGACATTAACGCCCAGCAATTTTTCCAGCACGCCTGCCGCCGGACGCAGCGAGTATTTGGCTTCTGGCCCGCTTTTGGGGCGGCCAAAGTGCGACATTAGTGCTACGTAACGCGGTTTCTGATCCAGGATATATTTCAGAGTTTCAAGTGCCGCACGAATACGAGTATCATCCGTGACTACGCCATCTTTTACCGGGACATTAAAATCAACGCGGACCAGCACGCGCTTGCCGGTCAAAGAAATATCACGCACTGTTTTTTTGTTCATTGTTCGACTCCTTGAAGGCTTCGACTAAAACGTTTAACAAAAAGGGGCAGGGCGCTGTGGCCCATGCCCCTTTGAAAAACCAAGTCAACTCGCCAGGGTATCCCCGGACGAACTACATTCTGTCAGCCATCAGTTTGAGCAGGTCGGCGGTGCGAACCGAATAACCCCACTCATTATCGTACCAGGACATCACTTTGACCATCGTGTCCTTGAAGGCCATCGTGGACCCCATGTCGATGATGCTGGAGCGTTCGTCGCCCTTGAAGTCAATCGACACCAGCGGTTCTTCGCTTACGCCCAAGATACCCTTCATCGGGCCTGCGGCGGCAGCTCTAAAAGCGGCGTGCAGTTCTTCGGTGGTGACGGGTTTTTCAACTTCGGCCACGAAGTCCACCAGCGAGACAGTCGAGGTGGGGACGCGCACGGCCAAACCATCGAACTTGCCCTTGAGATCAGGGATCACCAGGGCGACTGCTTTGGCTGCGCCGGTGGTGGTCGGGATCATGCTCATCGCGGCAGCGCGCGCGCGGCGTAGGTCTTTGTGCGGCATGTCCAGGATTTTCTGGTCATTGGTATAAGCGTGAATGGTGGTCATCAAGGCGCGCTTGATCCCGTACAGGTCATGGACTACTTTTGCCGCCGGGGCCAGGCAGTTGGTCGTGCAAGAAGCATTCGAGAGCAGGTGGTGCTTGGCCGGGTCATACAGTTTATCGTTCACGCCCATCACGATGGTGATGTCTTCGCCCTTGGCTGGGGCCGAGATGACGACTTTCTTCGCGCCGGCTTCAAAGTGCGGAGCGCATTTTTCTTTGTCGGTGAATCTGCCGGTGCTTTCCACAACGAAGTCCACGCCCAGGTCTTTCCAGGGCAGTTTGCCGGGTTCTTTTTCCGCCAGGGCGCGAATCAGTTTACCATTGACCAGCAGCCCATCGGCGACCACTTCGACCGTGCCATTAAAACGGCCATAGTTCGAGTCGTATTTGAGCAGGTGGGCCATCGTTTCGGGCTTGTCCAGGTCATTGAAGGCCACGACCTCAAGATCATTCGGGTATTTGTCCAAAATTGCCTTGAGAACCTGACGACCAATGCGACCAAAACCATTAATACCGATGCGAACAGACATGACGTTCTCCTTAAGAAAAGACTGTAGATACGGTAGACACTAGGAGATAGCCTGCCAAAGCAGACTACCCGTTTAATCCTTGGGACCGGCTGCGCATACTGAGCGCTGCCAGGTCAAGGTACGCCGGCGCTGTTTGGGTTGCTTCTTGATACATGGAAAGCAGCGCCTGAGCTAACTTATCTGGATCGTGGCGCCAGGGCCGGTTCTCATCCGTGAGATCGGTCATATGGATTTTGTAGCGCTGGAAAATGCCGTGATCTTCGGGTGAAGGGGTGACATAGTGCGTGTTTTCGCCAGCGTTCTTGGTGGGATAGTGGTTATTGGCGAGTACTGCGTCAAAAATTCCCCGCCCAAAATGGGCTTCCAATGCTGCTACATGGTCCGCCACGTTAAACCCATCGGTTTCGCCGTTCTGCGTGGCCACATTACAGGCATACACTTTGTAGGCGCTACTGGCCCGCAGCGATTCCTCAATTCCAGGAATCAACAGATTCGGCAGGATACTCGTGTACAGACTGCCAGGACCGATCACGATCAGGTCAGCGTTCAAAATGGCCTGGATCGCTGCCGGATAGGCAGGTACACGATCGGGATGTAAAAACACCCGGACAATCTTGCCCCCCGACTCAGGAATCTGAGATTCGCCGACCACGCGCCGCAGCCGTGTTTCGCCTGGAACCTGCACTTCGGCCATCAACGTAACATCGCTGCGCAGTGTGGCAGGCAGCACCCGTCCCTCGACAGCCAATACGCGCCCGGTTTCGGCTACAGCCCGGTCCATACTGCCGGTAATCTCAGCCATCGCCGTTAAAAACAGGTTGCCGAAGCTGTGACCTTCCAGCCCGCCATTGGCAAAACGATACTGGAATAACTGCGTCATCAGGTCTTCATCGTCGGCCAGGGCGGCAATATTGCTGCGCAGGTCGCCAGGGGCCATAATTCCCAGTTCGCGGCGCAATTTGCCGGAACTACCACCGTCATCTGCGACGGTGACCACTGCCGTGATATTGCGGGTATAGGCTTTGAAGCCGCGCAGAACACTCGGCAGGCCGGTCCCACCGCCAATAGCGACCACTTTTAGCCCGCGCTGGCGGCGGCTGTACGCATACACTGCATCAATCACTGACTCTCGGCGGCGCAGGGTGAACGGTGCCAAAATCGAACGGTTGAGTTCGTA
>JACRBK010000624.1 GCA_016234525.1 Chloroflexota bacterium | reverse complement strand
GTAGAAGTCAAAGTCGATCACCCCTTCATTTATATGATCTACGATCAGCAGAGCGGCTCGATCCTGTTCATGGGGCGCGTATTGAACCCCGCGAGTTAAGCACGATCCCACCTTATGATGACCGGCTTCTCCCCCTTTCTCTGCGCAGCGGGGAAAGGGGGCCGGGGGGATAGGGGTAAATCTTTCCCTCACTGGTCAAACTGCGCAGCCTCATCTAGAATGAACAACTGCCGGAACATTCCGGCAGTGTTCGTTTTGGTGCGCAGGAGAGACACGGTGCTTGACTTCACGCTTTTCAAACGGCTCCTGATATCCGGCGGGGTGATGCTGCTGCTGGCGGCGTGCAGCGGCTCGGAGGGCGGCAGTTCGCCGCAGCCCACGCTGATCAATGTCAATGATCTGGCGACGCGCGACGCGCAGACCAGGCTGAGCAGCACCGCTACCCCTACCCGCTATTTGACGGCGACCAGCGCAGCGTTGCCGCCGCCACCTCTGACGCTGACCCCTGTGTCACTGACCCCTGCGCCAACGCAGACAGTGACTCTTGCGCCGTCCGCGACTGAGGCGGCGATAGTGGCAGCAGTGGCGACAACGCTCGCACCTGAACAACCGCCGATTGATGAGATCGCGCAAACGAATACAGCGCAGGCGGCAGTCCTGCCGTTTACCGAGACGGCGGTGGCGGTGATTCAGATCACCCAGACGGCTCTGGTACTCAACCCACCCACGCCATCTCTTACGCCTACCATTCCTCCGCCGACCTCGACCCAACCGGATATGTTCCAGGTCGTCTATTATTCCGACCTGAATGGCAATGATGATATTTATTTGACCACGCTCAACGGCGTGCAGCGCCGCCTGATCGCCAGCAGCGCCAGCGAGCGCGATCCCTCGTGTGCGCCGGACAGCCGCTCGGTGGTCTATGCGTCAGACGCCAGCGGCAGTTATCAGATTTACCTGCTGCGTTTTGATGATCCCACCCCGGTACAGTTGACCAATTCTGAAGGGCTGAATTTCGCCCCCAATTTCAGCCCGGATGGGACTCAGATCGCATTTGTCAGCACGCGCAATCAAGGTATCCCAACGATCTGGCTCATGAATGCGGACGGCACCGATCAGCGCCAGATCACCACCGACTATGGGCGTGATACCTCGCCGTCTTGGGGACCGGATGGGCGGCAGGTGTTGTTTTCCAGCGAACAGTTTGGCCCCTGGAATCTCTTCCTGACGGTGTTGGAAGAAGAAGTCGAAGGCGAGTTCCCGGTGCTGCCGCCCGAATACAGCGAGCGTAACCAGCTTTGGCCGTTTTTTGACCCACTGGGCGAACAGATTGTATATACCGTGTGGGATAACCTGGAGGATCCGCAGACCGCCGATATTTATCTGCTGGACTTCGAAGAATCCGAACCGCGCCCGGTTCGCGCCGGGGCCGGAGCCGATATTGCCTGGGGCTGGGGCGATTCGGCGCACCTGCTGGCGTCTGTCGGTGGGCCGGGTGATGTGCAGATCGCGCTGGTCGATGTGGAGACGGGGGATGTGCTGCCCCTGACCGACAGCGGCTCGTTTAACGGTGGGGCGCGGCTCTGCGTCGTCCCACCGGACGCGCTGCCCGTCGAACCGGAACCGCCCGCGCCGCCTGCGGCTACGCTCACCCCGACGATTACCCCGACCGTAACCCCCACCTCTGAGCCGACTCCGGTGGTGTTTTCGCCTGAACTGCTCAGCACAGCAGGGCATCCACACATCGTCCAGCCGGGTGACACGCTGATGAGCATCGGCTACCGCTACGGGGTCAACTGGGCGGCGCTGGCAGCGTTAAATAATCTGGTAAACCCCGATATTTTGAGCGTCGGCCAACAGCTTACCGTGCCGCTGCTGCGTTATGCGCCCTCGATGCGTGGCGGATTCCGCGAACCCGATTCAGACCGGGTGCTGGTCACGGGGATGCGTAAAGAGATCGTGGTGGACTTGAGCGATCAAAAGACCTTCGCCTATGAAAATGGGCGTGTGATCAGAACGGTCACGGTGTCTACCGGGCTGCCGGGTACACCCACCGTGTTAGGTGAATACAGCATCTATGTCAAACGGGATGCCCAGTTGATGAGCGGGCCGGGTTATTATCTGCCCGATGTTCCCTGGGTGATGTATTTTTATCAGGGCTACGGGCTGCATGGCACGTATTGGCATAACAACTTTGGCACGCCGATGAGTCATGGCTGCGTGAATCTACCCACCGACGAGGCCAGATGGTTTTATGATTGGGCTGAGATTGGTACGGCTGTTTTGGTGCGGGAATAAAAATGAAAACAGGGAGAACGTCATGGTCAGTCAAGGACGGGGCAGTGGCATTACGAACGGCATTCTGGTGCTGATTTTTGTATTTGGTGGGGTGTCGGCCCTGCTGAGCTTCGTGGGGGATATAACCGGCGGCCCTTCCGATGAGACCCGACGCATCGTTGAAGCGACTTCGACCAATGTGGTTATAGGACTACTTTTTTTGGTGGGATTGATCGGGCTGGTGCTGCTTCCCTTGAGGTCTGCCGAACTGCGCCGACAGGTGGGCGTCGGTATTATGTTGAGTTGGGGGCTGCTGCTGGCCGGGGGGGCGTTTTATAACCTGCTGCCTGCGCTGCTCGACATCAGCCAGTATACCCGATCATGGCTGACGAATCTGTTGTACGGCGTGGGATCGCTGTGGTTTGTGGCGTTGTTCAGCCTGAAATGGGTGCGCCTCCGCATGGCCCAGAGCGAATCAAGCTAATTGGGCGAACCGGATTTCCCGCGATAAGATAATGGGCGCTATTAGCGCAAAAGCAGGTCATTAAAGGTCTGAAAAATGTTTGATCCGACTGAACACCCTCACCGGCGTTACAATCCGTTGACCGGCGAATGGATTCTGGTGTCACCCCACCGGTCTAAGCGCCCCTGGCGGGGGCAGGTTGAGCCACCTGCGCCCGAAGTTCGCCCTCCGTATGATCCGAATTGTTATCTCTGCCCCGGCAATACGCGCGTAGGGGGGAAGATCAACCCGTCCTATACGTCGACCTTTGTTTTCGATAATGACTTTCCGGCAGTGCTGACCGATACGCCGACCGATACCCGGTCAGATCACCCGCTGTTTCGCGTCGAGGGGGATCGCGGTATCTGCCGGGTGTTATGTTTCACGCCGCGCCACGATCTGACCCTGGCCCTGATGGATCCGGCACAGATTCGCCCGGTGGTCGATATGTGGGCCGAACAGACCCTGGATATTGGCTCGCACGACTTCATCGGTTATGTGCAAATTTTCGAAAACCGGGGCGCGATGATGGGCTGCTCCGATCCGCACCCGCACGGGCAAATCTGGTCTACGACGCGGATGCCGCGCGAAATTGATAAAGAGATCATCACTCAGCGCGACTATTTTAAGGCCCATGGAATCACCCTGTTAGGTGATTATTTGGCCGAAGAACAGCGCCGCACCGAGCGGATCGTATATGCCAACGGCTATTGGACGGTGCTGGTTCCCTTCTGGGCCGTCTGGCCGTTTGAAACTATGCTGATCAGCAACCGGCCCGCCCGCAGCCTTCCCGAACTGGACTCGGCAGAGCGCGATGGTCTGGCCGATGCGCTGCATCACGTGACTGTCCGGTATGACAACCTGTTTCAGACCTCATTCCCATACAGCATGGGCTTTCACCAGCAGCCCACCGACGGCGGCGATTATGCCTACTGGCATCTGCACGCCCATTTTTACCCGCCGCTGCTGCGCAGTGCGACGGTGAAAAAGTTCATGGTCGGTTACGAGATGTTAGCCACGCCGCAGCGTGATATCACCGCCGAACAAGCCGCTGCCCGCCTGCGCGACTTGAGCGCCGTTCATTATTCCAAAGCGTAAAACCGGGATGCGGCACTGCTGCGCCCGATCAAACTCAATATAGGAAGTTTGCCATGTCTGTGAGAGACAACGTATTAAATAAATTCCGTGAACATTTTAAAGCCGAACCTACCCTGTTGGCGCGCGCGCCGGGGCGGGTGAATCTGATCGGCGAACATACCGACTATAATGACGGGTTTGTGCTGCCCGCCGCCATTGATCGCGCGGTCTATGTTGCTGCCCGCCCGCGCGCCGACTGGATGATCACGTTGGTATCGGTGGATTTTAAAGCCCATGCCAGTTTTGATGTTGATCACCTGGACGATCCCGATCTGCCGCCCTGGAGCAAGTATCCACGTGGGGCGCTGTGGTGGCTGCTGCAAGAAGGTTATGATGTGCCGGGCTTTGATGCTGTGATCGGCGGCAATATCCCGCTCGGATCGGGCCTGTCGTCGTCCGCAGCGGTCGAAGTCGTGATGCTTGAATTGGGCCTGATGATGACCGGTTATGCCGATATGCCCCAGGTGGATAAAGCCTTAGCCGGGGTAGAAGTCGAACATCAGTTTATTGGGATGCCGTGCGGCGTGATGGATCAAATGGCCTCCGCGATGGGCGTGCCAGGTCATGCCTTACTGATCGACTGCCGCAGCCTGGAAACTCAAGAAGTCCCTATGCCCGACGGAGTGAGCATCGTGATCATGGATACCGCCAAACGGCGCGGCCTGGTCGATTCTGAATATGCGCTGCGGCGCGAACAGTGCGAGATCGCCTCTGAGCGATTAGGCGTAGCCGCGCTGCGAGATGCGACTATTCCGCAGCTTGAGGGTGCGAAAAACCGGCTGGAAGATGTGCTGTACCGCCGCGCCCGCCATATTATCACCGAAAACACGCGCGTTCTGGCGACTGTCGCCGCGCTGCGTACCGGAAAACTGGCGGAAGCGGGCCAACTGCTGCGCCAAAGCCATATCAGCCTGCGCGACGACTATCAAGTAAGCTGCACCGAACTCGACGTAATCTCTGAGATCGCCAATGCCCAGCCCGGCTGTTACGGCGCGCGCATGACCGGGGCAGGGTTCGGCGGGTGCGCGGTGGCCCTGGTTGAAAACAGCGCGGTTGAGGCGTTTGTGCAGGCAGTCGTTCCGGCTTACACCGCGCGGACCGGCCTTAAGCCCGAACTGTATGTCACACAGGCGTGTGCGGGCAGCGGCGTTGAAAAGCTGTAAAGCAGCCGTCAGCCGTCAGCCGTCAGCAAAAACAAGTTGACAGTTTTCGGTAGGGGCAGGGTTATGCACTTTTACTATTTAATCAGGTGATGCGGCTAAAAGCAGGGCGCAGCAAGCGGCGCCCCTACACCAACCTGCTCGGCGGCGGTCCCCTC
>JACRBK010000620.1 GCA_016234525.1 Chloroflexota bacterium | reverse complement strand
TATACACGTCCCACGAATACACCTTGCTGCGCTCAAGGCTGAGATCAGCCCAGCCCAGGTCTTCGCCGTCAGTATCCCAGAACTGGACGTGCCAGATTCCGTAGCTGTTCTTGCTGTCATAGGCGGCGGCAGTCCAGCCGGGCCGTGCTGCCAGCCCATCGACAAAAGCCGCGTGGGCCGCCGCCAGATCAATCGCTTCTTGCGGTGTGTAGCCCGGCTGCGCGTGCGATAGCGAGAGCGCAGATGTTAACCCCAAGCTGAGAACAACCAGGACGGCGAGCATCCCGGCTTTCAGGAATTTCTGCATATGGACCTCCCTTTAGCGTGGCACAAGAATCCCCTGCGGGGTGGGTGTAAAATTCGGGAAAATCTGATCGACAGCCGGGTTAAGCACACGCCCTGCCAGAACTTCGGCCAACACATCGCGGTAGTCTGTCGTGATCGCCAGGTCACCGTCATCGAGCGCGTCGTCGCTCAGGCCGGGCCAGCGCGCGTAGACGCCGCCGTTCAACCCGCCGCCCATCACAAACATGCAGTTGCCGTGACCATGATCGGTCCCCGCGCTGGCATTTTCTTCGGCCCGGCGGCCAAACTCGCTCATAGTGACTACCGTCACCTCGTTTCGATAATCCTGAAGATCGGCGTAGAACGCGCCCAGCCCGCGCGCAAGATCGTCCAGGAGCGAGGCCATTTGCCCATTTGCGCTGCCCTGATCTTCGTGGGTATCCCATCCCCCAATATCGAGGCAGGCGACTTCCAGCCCGACGTGAGCTTTGATCAACTGCGCCACCTGCTGCAAGCCCTGCCCAAAGTCTGAGTTGGGATATTCAGCCCCATATTCCGCCTCGTAGCCCGATTGCGCCAGCCGTATCAGAATATCACTGCTGGCGAACACCTCGGCGGCCTGGATACCCAGAACATCCACTGGAGCGGGGACATGGTAGAGGCTGGCGAGCGTCCGTTGGAGAACCGCCAGTTGATCATCGCGCCCGCTCAGGTGAAAATCGGCAATGGACTGTAAAGATAGCGCTGAGACCGGTCCGCGCAGCGATGTGGGAACAATTGTTCCCATGCCAATCGCGCGAAAGGGCGAGTCGTTCTGCCAGGCCGATGTTTGCAGGTGGCGGTTGATCCAACCGGTAGACGTCAGTTTTTCGCCGGGTGTCCCACGCTCCATGAATTCCATCGCGTCAAAGTGAGAGCGTGACGGATCGGGTGAGCCTGCGGCGTGGATCACAGCCAGATGCCCGGCCTGATAAATCTCGTGCAGCGGACGCAGTGCCGGGTGCAGCCCGAAAAAACCATCCAGATCCAGGGCCGCGTTGTCGCCGCCATCCGGCTCTGGAATCGCAATAGTGGGACGCCGGTCATAGTATGCGCTGCCTTCGCCATAGGGTACGACGACGTTTAAGCCATCCATACCGCCGCGCTGAAAGATCACGACCAGAATATCACCAGGAGCATTCTGCTGTTGGGGCCGGAATGCCATACGCGGCATCCAGCGGGGAAACAAGGCGCTGTTGAGGCCGATCACGCCTGCCAGTCGGGCGAAATCCCGCCGTGATGTTTTGAGTTGTGTCGCTGCCATGTCAACTTTTCTCCCTGTTTAGTGCCACTGAAAATACGGTGAGGCCATCAAGAGTCCTAACAGGCTGGCTAGTCGCTCGGCGCGTAAGGTCTCGCCTGTGGACTGATTGGGATCGCCGTAGTCTGAGAGGTAGTAAATCAGATGTTCACGATCTTCTGGAACCACATCCCCACCGAGTACCACCTGCGATACGGTATCCACCAGTTCACCGACGGTTGCCGTTTGGGGAACCACAGCATTCAGGTTGAGTGACATATCCTCATACCATCCCTCGGCGGCCAGCGGCAGCAAAAGCGCTGCATTCCACCGGCTGAGCAGGCCGTTGGTGTTGATCCATGCGCCTGCCGCATCGGGATACCCGTTAGGTGGATGCCAATAGAAGGGCAGTTGGCCCATCGGTTCCAGAAACCAGTACACTGGGATGTCAGGATCGCGGATATCCAGCCCTGGACGCAGCACCCGCAGGATGGCTACCAGCGCTTCCAGGGGACGGCGAAACTTCTGGTTTTGCGCTTCCATGAATTCGGCTGAGGTCAGAATATGGCGCATGACCTGGCGCAGATCGCCGTCGTTTGCCAAAAAGACCTGTGACGTGCTTTCGACCAGACTGGCTGGAACGGCGTCGCTGACGAAGCGGCGGCAGAGCTTGTAAGCGATAAAGCGGGCGGTGGAGGGGTGAGTCGCCAGCATATCGAGAAACTGCAATCCCTCCTCAATACCGCGCCCCGCCGGAAACACCGTGCCGAGGACGGTTTTTTCTCCATAGTCGTGCATCTCGCTGTCGAACAGGAATCCGGCTTCGTCTTGCGCCGTCCAGCCGGTCAGGATACGGGCGACTTCCTTTACGTCTTGTTCGGTATAGCCGCCGTCCACGCCCAGGGTATGCAGCTCTAACAATTCCCGCGAATAATTCTCGTTCGGATGTTCTTTGTCGCTGCTGGCGTTATTAAGGTAATAGAGCATGGCAGGGCTTTGGGCTGAGGCGAGCAGCAGTTCGCGGAAGCGCCCCAACGCATGGCGGCGAACTACGTCCCGGTCATCGATCACTTTTTCTACTACCAGATCGGCTATCGGGATATTAAAGTGATCCGTCCAGAACTCGACCATCCACTCATAGAGCTGGCGCTCGCTGTAAATCGCCCGGTACAGTCGGTGCCAGAGCGCGAGATCGTGCACCGCGCCGTAATCTTCGCTCTCGGCACGGGCGACATCTCGTGCCGACCCGCTGAGTACAGGGTGATTTGCCAGGAATTCATCGATCAGTGGGTCTTCGATTGTGTCGGGGTTCAACTGCCAATCGATATAACCCTCGATGCCCATCGCCTCGATTTTGGCGAGATCGTCTGGACGGATGCCCCACGTGAGCCGGTTGAGCACGTGGATGGCCGGAGCCTGCTGAGCCGCGTAGATGGGGCGCGTGCCAACCCAGCGGATTCCATTGCCGAACCTGAGCGCGGTGACTGCCAGGCCAGAAAGCTTCAGGAAGTCTCGTCGTGAAACCTGCATTGTCAATCCCTTTCTCTCGCGCACACTTGCCGCGTACACTGCGCCGAATCGTATTTTGCTGATTGTCTTCGAAAGTATCAGAAAAATGATCCTGGTCGAAGTTTAGACCAACTGCGCCGCTTGAGCCAATGATCTGATCTATACCGGGACCCTGTTCGGCGGAACGAACACAAGGACGACCAGATTTTAGGAGTTTGTGCCCCCTTGCGGTACACTACTTATGTAACCTCTTGAAAAAGTAGGTAAAGGATCAGATAAAAATCAAGTTTTGTGTCAGGTTGTCCAGCGGGGCAAAATGCAAAACGATCTAGACCCCAGACAACCGAGACTCCCTTCTTCCGCAAGTGGTTGAAGGGTAGGGGATAGGGTTTTTTTCAAACAGGTGAATGATGCCCGTCTACGATTATCGATGTTGTGAATGTGAAGAAGTGTTCGAAGTACGGCGTTCGATGTCCGAATCTGATAAAGCCGCCGTGTGCCCCACCTGTCATGGGGAAAAGACCGTGCGTATCTATTCCGCGCCCAATGTGGTAGGCGGCACGCAGCAGCACCAGCATAGCAGCGGCGGCGGGTGTGCCGGGTGTGCGGGGGCATCGTGCAGCACGTGCCGGAACTAAGACGCCGTTTTAAAAAGCCCTAACCTTTGTCGCTGTACCCCAAAAACTCCATTTTGCGACCAATGTTCGCCTAAGATAGTGTCAGGTGGCAGCGTTTTCCGCTTGTCCAGGCTGGGTACCAGACTCAACGCGACTTCTTTTTGATCGCTTATGGCTAAACCGGAGTCAGTTAAATCATCCGCGCGAGTTTTTCCATTAAATTCAGCGAATGAGGATAGCGAGTGAGGGTAAAGATGAGAAAACCGACATGGCTCGTGCGTGTTTTTCATCCGGATCACGGGGTTCGGATCGGCGTTCACTGCGACGAAACCGTGGTTGATGTCACCGACCGGGTCCCAACAGTGAGCGCGTGGCTGCAATCGTCAATCGGTGACATACAAGCCGCGATTGATATGCTGACCGTGAATACGGATCCCTCACACCCCGTCTATCCAGCAGAAATATTCGACAATGAGCCGTCGATGGAGGTTCCTTACTGGCTTGCTCCTGTCGATCAACAAGATATTTGGGCGGCGGGAGTCACGTATGAGCGCAGTCGTGCCGCCCGCCAGGAAGAAGCCAATGATGGCGGTGATGTCTACCGGCGGGTCTATGATGCGGAGCGCCCGGAGCTTTTTTTCAAGGCCAGGGGGGAATGGGTCGTCGGTCACTATGGGAAAGTCGGCATTCGATCGGATGCGACATGGAATGTGCCGGAGCCAGAACTGGCGCTGGTGATCAATCCGAAGCTCGAAGTTGTGGGCATGACCGTCGGTAACGATATGAGCAGCCGGGATATTGAAGGCGAAAATCCCCTTTATTTGCCACAGGCAAAAATCTACACTGCATCCTGCGCCCTGGGGCATGGGATTCTGCTGCGGCCCATTGATGAATTTCCACATCTGCCCATTCGGGTAGAGATACGGCGGCAAGATACCGTAGTTTTTTCCGGTGAGGCCAACACCGAAAAAATCCGGCGCCGCATGAAGGATCTGCTCAGCTACCTGGGTCACAGCCAGGAATTTCCACACGGAGTCGTCTTGCTGACCGGAACCGGGATCGTGCCGCCCAACGAATTTTCGCTGCGCGCTGATGATAGAGTACAGATCACCATTGATGGCATCGGAACGCTGGTCAACAAGGTAAAGGTGGTCTGATGTCTGCCAGAGAAGATATTTTGGGAAGCGATGCTT
>JACRBK010000622.1 GCA_016234525.1 Chloroflexota bacterium | reverse complement strand
TTCGACACAAAAAACGCGCTTTGAGCCAGGACAGATCGCGCTGCTGCAAACTTTCGCCAACCATGCCGCCGCTGCTATGCAGCGTGCCGGGCTGATCCATCAACTACGCGCCAAAATCACCCAACTTGAAGCAGCCCAGGTTGAACTCGCCAAAAAAGAACGTTTCGAGCGTGAGCTAGAACTGGCCCGGCAGGTTCAGCAGAGTGTGCTGCCGCGCACCTTTCCACAAATTTCCGGTTACCAGTTCGCCGCGCGCAACGAACCCGCGCGCACGGTAGGCGGCGACTTTTATGATGTGATTGTGCTGGATGAGGACCATTTCGGAATCGCTATCGCAGATGTTTCTGACAAGGGGATGCCTTCCGCGCTGTATATGGCGCTGACGCGCAGCCTGCTGCACGCCGAAGCCCGCCGCGAACGTTCGCCGCGCCTGCTGATCGAAAACGTGAACCAACTGCTGTTGGAATTGGGTGAACCGAATATGTTCGTCACAGTTTTTTATGGCGTGATGGAAAAGGCCAGCAAGCGGCTGACTTATACGCGATCCGGTCATGATCGCCCGCTGCTGGCGCACCAGGGAACCGTGTCCGAATTAGGTGGGCGCGGCGTGGCGCTGGGCCTGTTTGATCCTGCTCATTTTCACGTCACAGAAGAGGCGATCACCCTGGCGGCTGGCGATCACCTGCTGCTGTATACGGATGGATTAACCGATATTCAATCACCCGACGGCAGTTTTTTTGGCAAAGAGGCGCTCAAAACGCTGTTACAATCCAACACCGATCGATCCCCGGACCAGCTTTGCGAGCAAATCTTCGCCGGGCTGCACCAGTTTCAGAGCACTGCTGATCAGTATGACGATATGACCATGCTGTTGATCGCCTTGGATTGATCCTCATTGGCAAATCAGGCCAGACAGAGTATAATAGAACTTTAGTTCGCCGACTGACAAAGGATACCAGCCCATGCCTGCTTTTCAGTTAGTGTCCGATTACCAACCCACCGGAGACCAACCCCAGGCGATTGTAAGCCTGGTGGAAGGGGTGAACAAAGGGTTACATTTTCAAACACTGTTGGGGGCAACCGGAACAGGCAAAACCTATACCGTCGCCAATGTAATCGCCCAGTTACAGCGCCCAACGCTGGTATTGGCGCATAACAAAACCTTGGCGGCTCAGCTCTACGCTGAGTTTCAAGAATTCTTCCCGAACAACGCTGTCGAATACTTCGTATCATATTACGACTATTATCAGCCCGAAGCCTATGTTCCTCGCTCTGACCTCTATATCGAAAAAGAGACGGACATCAACGAGGACATTGACCGCCTGCGCCTGTCGGCTACCGCATCTCTGTTGAGCCGCCGTGATGTACTGATCGTCGCTTCGGTGTCGTGCATTTACGGTATCGGCAACCCGGTCACGTGGGGGCAATCGACGCTGGAACTTAAAGCAGGTACTCAACAGCGCCGCGATCTGATCCTCCGCCATCTGGTGGGCATTCAGTATGGGCGCAACGACTTCGAACTGCGGCCCGGCACATTTCGCGTGCGCGGCGACACCTTAGAGATCAACCCAGCTTATAGTAATCTGGCCTACCGTGTGGCAATGTTTGGCGACGAAATCGAGCGTATCATCGAATTTGATCCTCTGACCGGTGAAGTGCTGGCCGAACACGAGCAGGTTACAATCTTCCCGGCCAAGCAGTTCGTGACCGCCGAAGACAACGTAAAAGAAGCGCTGATCAATATTGAATACGAGATGGTCCAGCGCGTGGCCGAGTTCCAAAAAGCGAACCGGCTCCTCGAAGCTCAGCGCATTGAACAACGCACCCGCTACGATCTAGAGATGATCCGCGAGGTGGGCCACACCGGCGGGATCGAGAACTATTCGCGTCACCTGGATGGTCGCCCACCTGGCAGCCCACCCTGGACGCTGATCGACTATTTCCCGCGCGATTTTCTGCTGGTGATCGATGAATCGCACATGACCCTGCCGCAAGTGCGCGGGATGTATGGTGGGGATCGCTCACGCAAAGAAACCCTGGTGGATTACGGTTTCCGGCTGCCAAGCGCGATGGATAATCGCCCGCTCAATTTTGAGGAATTCGAAACCCGGATCGGGCAAACTATCTTTATGAGCGCGACCCCTGGCCCCTATGAAGGTGAGCACACTCAACAGGTTGTGCAGCAGATCATCCGCCCCACTGGGATTGTTGATCCTAAAATTGACGTGCGCCCCACCATTGGGCAAATTGACGATCTGCTGGCCGAGATCAGCCGCCGTATTCAGCGTGGCGAACGCGCCCTGGTCACGACTCTGACTAAGCGCATGTCAGAAGACCTGTCGGATTACCTGTTGGAAATGGGTATCCGTGTCCATTATCTCCATTCCGAGATCGACACTATCGAACGTATCGAGATTCTGCGCGATCTGCGCCTGGGCGTGTATGATGTCGTGGTCGGGATCAACCTGCTGCGTGAAGGGCTGGACCTTCCCGAAGTATCACTCGTGGCGATCCTGGACGCGGACAAACAAGGGTTCTTACGCTCGGAACAGGCGTTGATCCAGAACATCGGGCGCGCTGCACGCCACGTTAACGGGCAGGTGATTATGTACGCGGACAAGATGACGGATGCCATGAAGTCTGCCATCAGCGAAACTGATCGCCGCCGGGCCATCCAGGTTGCGCACAACGAAAAACATGGTATCGAGCCGGTAAGCGTGATTAAAGAAGTGCGCGACCTGGCGCAGCGATTCCAACAATCAGCCAGTGCGGCAGGTGGAAAAGGGGACAAATCTTCGGCACTTTCACCCAGCGATCTGCCTAAACCCGAACTGCAAAAACT
>JACRBK010000614.1 GCA_016234525.1 Chloroflexota bacterium | reverse complement strand
TGCACCCTTTCTAATTGGTTTTGGCGTGTAGCTCAGATGGCGAGAGCACCGGTCCGATAAACCGGGGGTCGCAGGTTCGAGTCCTGCCATGCCAACTGCATAGAGGCGCAGTCGGGAGTTACTTCGACTCATAATCGACAGGATGCGGGATCGAATCCCGCCGCCCCTGGTTTCAGGGACGTAGCTCAACGGCAAGAGCAGTTATGTGCTTCTGGCGCTTTTCCCTCTATGCTCACCTGCGCGCAATCCGGCGCGTAGAGGTGGTTTCAGGGGTTACTCCGTGGACAGTCAGGTTCAATTCCTGAAAACCTCTGATGACCTTCCCTCTATGCGCCTTTGTTTTTTTATTGGAAAGGAGGTGCAGCGATGACCCGTATTTTGAACAAGTTCAATCTGCGTAAGAATCCTTATGTCCAGGCGACTCAGACCAACCCTGAAGGATTTCCGTCCTTCCAGCGGTCAGATCAAGAGGCGTATCTCCAGGTATTGCTCACCAATACACTGACCGGGACGTTTTACGCGCAGGAATCTGAACTGCTCAAAGAATCATTGGGCCTGCATCTGAGTATGACTCAAAATGATCCGGCGTTCGCCGCGCGGGCGTTGGTCCATGCCCGCAGCGAAGGGCTAATGCGTTTGCAGCCGATTGTTGGGCTGGCGTATCTGGCGAAGGCCAATCTGACCCTGTTTCACAAGGTCTTCAGCCGTGTGATCCAGACTCCCGGCGATCTCACCGACTTTGTCGAGATCGTGCGGGGTGGAGTCGCGCCCGGCGGCATGGGGCGTTCGATCAAGACGGCGATCAACCTGTGGTTGAACGGCCTGAGCGAATATCACGCGATCAAGTATGCTACCGGCGGGCAGGGTTACAGCCTGCGCGATGTGCTGCGTGTGACACACCCGAAGCCGCTCACCCCGGCCCAGGATGCGATCTTTATCTGGCTGACAGACGCGGAAAAGTGGAACCAGCCGGATCGCCGCGCGCTCACGCCGCAGATCGACGCTTTCGAGCAGTTGAAGCGGATCGAGACGAATGGCTCTGATCAAGCAGCGGTGCGGGCGTTGATCGCCCAGGGCCGCCTGCCTTACGAGGTCGTGACAGGCATGATCAAGCCCGATCAAGACACCTGGTCCGGACTGATGCGCCAGATGCCCTACATGGCCCTCATGCGCCATCTGAATACGTTGCAGCGGGCGGGTGTGCTGGCAATTGAGTCGAACGCGCGCTATGTGGTGGACCGGCTGGTCAGTATCGATGCGCTGCGTAAGGCGAAGATTCTGCCGTTCCAGTTGTTCACGGCCTACCGTAACTTTAAGGCAGAAGTTCCCGCCGAACGGTTGGTCGCGGAAGCGCTGACCGAGGCGATGGATCATGCCTTTGTCAACCTGCCCGATCTGGGCGGGGCGGTCTGTATCGCGCCGGATGTGAGCGGCAGTATGAGCGGCTTTATCGCTAAGGGCGAGACTCGTTACATCGATATCGCCGGGATTTTCTCTGGCGCGCTGCTCAAGGCGAATCCGCAGGCGTTGGTTCTGCCGTTCGAAAACAAGGTGATCGACGTGCAGCTTTCGGCCCGCGACACACTGGTAACCACCGCCGACAAGTTGGCGAAGATCGGCGGCGGCGGGACAGCCGTCAGCGCGCCCATCAGCCAACTGCTGGATCGTAAGATCAGGGTAGATACCTTCATTGGTATCACCGACAACATCGAATGGGCGAAGGATCAGAGCGGGCGGCTTGGTTTTTTGCCGGCGTGGTATGAGTACAAGGCGAAGGTAGCGCCCCAGGCGCGGGCCTTTTTGCTCACGATTGCGCCGTACCGTCACGCCGTCGCGCCCCAGGATGCGGCGGACATCCACACTATCTACGGGTGGAATGACTCGGTGCTGCGTTATATCGCGCTCACTTTGCAGGGTCTGGCCGGGCAGGTGGAGTCGGTGTCCGCGCTGGAGTTGTAGACGGTTTGGCCCTGTGATTAGCCCCACCCCTTAATCCCCTCTCCACCAGCAAAGCGCAGTGGGGAGGGGAGAGTCTGGCTTTCCCCCCTTTCCCCGCTGCGCAGAGAAAGAGGGGCAGGGGGATAGGGGTAAACCGGGCGACGCGGCGTCGCGCCCCTACACAAAACACAGTCGGTTACGGTCCCCTCTCCCACCGAGTTGGAGAGGGGGTAGGGGATGAGGTCGCTTTTCGCTGATCGCTACTTACCCCTTGACGGGCGGATAGCATGGAGTAAGATTATGGACGAATTTCGGAAAGGGTTGGTGGCAGCCGATGGTGCTTTAGGCAGAACATCTCAGCAGCATGTGTTATCGACCGCGCCTTATCAGGCGGCGGTTGTTGCTGCTTTGCGCCTGCCCGCCAAAGACCATCACCGATCCGAATCATCCCTGATATGAGATGGACTCTGGCCGCAGGCGTGGTTGCCCTGCGGCTTTTTTGTTGCATTTCAATGCGCAAAGAGCCGCCGCCCAGGTGTTTATTTTTGCGCATTGAGGAGAAAATATGACCATCACAAGTACGGCCCTAAAGATCATCGCGCGGCCCTTCCAGGGCGAACAGGATTACTGGCGGGTGCGCGACCTGCTGATCGAAACGTTCCCGATCACGCCGGTAGATTTCAACTGGGAAATCCGGCGCTGGGAGGGACGGCGTTTTCATGATGAAGCCCCGTTCACTGCCGACTGGAACAAGCCAATCCGTCTGTGGGAAACCGAGGACGGCAAACTGGTCGGCGCGGCCCATCACGAAGGGGAAGGGAATGCCTATGTGCAGATTCATCCCGATTACCGCCACCTGATCGAGGCTGAGATGCTGCGGTGGGCTGAGCAGAATCTCACTACGCCCTCCGAAGACGGAGCCAAACGGCAGGTTGATTTTTTCGTGTATGAGTACGATGTGCCGCGCCAACGGCTGCTCACCGAACAGGGATTCGAGAAAACGCCGGACAGCGGTGTGATGCGGCTGATGCGGATGGGCAGCAAACCGCTGCCGGAGCCGGTGATCGCGAATGGGTACATCATGCGCACCCTACGCCTGGGCGATCACGGCGACTGCCAGCGCATCGCCGATCTGGTCAACGCAGCGTTTAATCGCACCTTTCACACGGGTGCAGACTACTACAATTTCATGATGCACGCTCCCTCCTACCGCGCCGATCTGCATCTGGTCGCCGAAGCGCCCGATGGATCGTTCGCGGCCCATGTTGGGATCACGCTCGAAACGACGAACAATTATGCAGTGTTTGAGCCGGTCTGCACGCACCCTGATCACCGCCGTAACGGGCTGGCTCAATCGCTGATGTTTGAGGGGCTGCACCGTCTCAAAGCGCTCAACGCGGATAAAGTCATGGTCGGCACAGGCGATGCCGTCGCCGCCAACGCGCTGTATGAAACCATCGGTTTTACCGA
>JACRBK010000621.1 GCA_016234525.1 Chloroflexota bacterium | reverse complement strand
TTGATAACGCAAAATTCGTAAACGATGGAGATAAACAATGCCGGACTGGTTAGCAGCGATTGTTTTGGGCTTAGTGGAAGGGATCACGGAGTTTATCCCGGTATCCTCAACCGGGCATCTGATTATTGCCGGGCATTTGATCGGATTTGAGGGAGATCGCGCCTCAACATTTGAGATTTTTATCCAACTCGGCGCGATTCTGGCGGTGGTCTTTCTCTACTGGGATCGATTCGTGAAGTTGATCCCTACCCGGCTAGAGATGAATCCGGAGCAGGGTTTTAGCGGGCTGCGTGGACTGCTGCTGCTCGCCCTGACGACAGTCCCGGCAGTCTCGTTAGGCGCGTTGGGTCACAGCACTATCAAAAACGATCTCTTCAGCCCAACGACGGTAGCGATAGGGCTGGCTGTGGGCGGGCTGGCGATTTTATTGATTGAACCTCGTTTGCCCCAGGAAAAATACATCGGCCTGGATTCGCTCACCTGGCGGGTGGCGCTGCTAATCGGGCTGTTTCAATGCCTGTCTTTGTGGCCGGGCATGTCGCGCGCGGCGATGACGATCTTAGGCGCGATGATCATTGGCGTCGAGCGCAAAACAGCGGCGGAATATTCGTTTTTTGTGGCTGTCCCGGCGCTGTGCGCGGCGGTAGGGTATGACATGCTGAAAAGTATCTCGTCGCTGCAAGGGTCGGATGCCCCAATCTTTGCGATTGGCTTCGTGGTGGCTTTTATCTCGGCGTGGTTTGCTGTCAGGGTATTTATCCGGCTGCTGGGGAGTCATTCTTTACAGCCGTTTGGCTGGTACAGGATTGTGGTCGCTGGAGCCGTCTTGCTCGTTCTATAGACCTCGAAAGCGCAAGGGGAGAGTGATTCTCCCCTGATTTCCTCAATATTACAACTCTGTAAGGCCCCTGTAACGGCTGTGTCATATGGCTGAGCGATCATTCTTTTCAGGTAAGGTACACGAAAGGATAATCGCGGCTATGTTAGAATTTCAGGTCCGAAGCAAACCCAGAACCCTCTTGATTGTCGCTGTGTTGGTAGGCACACTTTTGATGTCGTTCTTTTATACTGGTATAACTCCCACCTCGGCACAAGGCCCTGATGGAACGCCTCCGGCGGGAGGTGGACAGCCCCCTGATGGCGCAGGAGGTCCGCCTGGAGATGGGACGACAACCAACCCGGTATTAACGGCGACATGCGGCATAATCACGCTGGATGGTGAGGCGGGCGCTTCGACCACCGATCAGATTTACGACTCCGCCGAAGCCGATAGTTCTGACATCTGCGTGATCAATGGCGGAAGCCTGACCCTGGTTAATCCAGCAATTACCAAGACGGGCGACACATCTTCATCCGATCAGAGCAGTTTTTATGGTTTGAACGCGGCGGTGTTGGTTGGCCCTGACAGCTCAGTGACGATCACCGGCGGTTCGGTGACCACTGCCGGCGCGGGTACCAACGGCGTCTTTGCAACAGGGAGCGGATCATCCGTAACGCTGACTGATGTCAGCATTTATGCAGTAGGTGATGGCGCTCATGCCGTGATGGCGACCCTGGGCGGCACAATGACTCTTAACAATGTGGATATGATCACCACCGATGTCCATTCCGGCGCGATTGCGACAGATCGCGGCAGCGGCACGATCACCGTCACGGGTGGAACTGTACTCACCTCCGGACAGGATTCCCCTGGCATTTATTCAACGGGGATCATTACCGTGTCGGATGCCACGATCACCGCGACCGGAGCCGAATCCGCCGTGATCGAAGGGGCAAACTCGATCATCCTGACCAACACAACCCTGGCATCAAACCTTGAGGATAAATGGGGCGTGATGATCTACCAGAGTTTTTCGGGTGATGCTGAGGGTTCTGACGGTGTTTTCACCATGACAGGCGGCTCTTTGGCACACACGGCGACTACCGGCCCTCTGTTTTTTGTCACCAACTCGACCGCGTATATCACATTATCGGGTGTAGAGGTCACGGCTGGATCAGGAATATTGGTGGAAGCGGGCGGCACGGATCGCTGGGGTAACAGCGGCGAAAACGGCGGCACGGTTTATCTCACTGCCGACGCGCAAACCCTGACGGGCGATCTGATGGCGGACAATATCAGCACGATTAACGCCACACTGCAAAACAGATCATCACTGACCGGCAGCATCAATCCAGACAACACCGCCCAGGCCGCGAATCTAACCCTGGATGGAACGAGTACCTGGAACGTCACAGCCGATTCGGTCTTGACCTGCCTGGCTGATTCCGGCGGGATTTCTGACGGCAGCGTTTCCAATATCGCCGGCAATGGTTACACCGTCACGTATGACAGCAGCGTGTGTACCGAACTGGGCGGGCAGACTTACGCTTTAAGCGGTGGTGGATACCTGCAACCGGCAAGCTAACACCTCCCGGCAGTCGTATCCACCTGAGTACACGGAGGGTTAAAAAGACAGCCCTCCGTGTTATATTCCCCTCAGCACAGCGTTTGCCCCACCGTGTGCGGTCACAGTACAATTAGGATGATGGGCGCGGCAAACAGCGCCTCTACTTCCGCACCGAGCCGCCATAATCTCATGATTCGCCGCTTGTGGTCCAACAAATTTAACCAGGATGTGCTGTGGAATATCGCCAGCCTGGGGTTATTGGCGTTCGGTGGCGTGTTGATCAATCTGGTAATCCTCCGTTTTCGCGGTGAAGCCGCGCTCGGTGTCTTTAATCAGGTCTTCGCGCTTTATATTGTGCTGTCGCAGATTGGGGTGGGCGGGCTGCAACATTCGGCGCTCAAACATATTTCGTATCACCAGGAGGATCGCGCTCGCTGCGCCGACATCACCACCTCAGCCTTGATCCTGGTGACGGCGATCACCTTGCCAATGATGGCTGGGGGAACCCTGCTCGCCGGGCCAGTGGGCCAACTGATGAACAGCGCCGGGGTCGAAAATGGGCTGCGGCTGGTGCTGCCCGGTCTGCTGTTTTTTGCGCTGAACAAAGTGCTGATCAATGTGTTAAATGGGTTACAGCACATGCGCGCTTATGCGGTGTTCCGGTCGCTGCGTTTTGTGCTGATCCCCCTGGCAATCTGCGTTTTAGTATGGGCAGATGCGCCTGACTCCAGTCTCGCGTTTTCGCTCACACTCGCCGAAGTAGGGTTGTTTGTTGGGCTGGTGATCTATGTCTACCGGCGGCTGATTCCGCTCAAACGGGTGGAGCAGGCCCGTGAGCGTTTCCGCGAGCATATTTCTTTTGGGCTGCGGGGGGTATTAAGCGGAATCTTGATGGAACTGAATACCCGCGTCGATGTGCTGATGTTGGGCTATTTTACCAGTGATGCCACTGTCGGTATTTACAGTTTCGCGGCCATGCTCGCCGAAGGAGCCAGCCAGTTTCCGCTGGCGATCCGCTGGAATGTGGACCCGATCATAGGCCGCCATTTTGCCGAAGCCCAGCCGCAGAAAATTCAAGAACTCTCCGCGCGAATTCGCCGGACGTTTCATCCGATTATGGTGGGAGTCGGGGCGCTGGCGATGATCCTGTATCCCGTGTTTCTGCTGATCTTTCTGCCCGATGATCACCTTATGACCAGTTCGGCAGTCTTTGCAATCATCATGATCGGAGTCATCATTAATGCAGGATACCGTCCCTTTACGGGTCTGTTGATGCAAGGGGGGCGCCCTGGAATGCACACCCTGTTCATCATCAGTCTGGTATTCACCGATGCCGCGCTCAACCTCATCTTTATCCCTCTGTGGGGAATCTACGGCGCAGCGTTCGTGACGATGTTGACCTATACTTTAGAAGCCGTCGGGCTGATCGTCTTCGCCCGCAAACTCTTTGGGATACGCCTGTGAAACGCGCAACTGCCGAAATCGCTGTCGGGCCAGAAATCAGTGTGATTATCCCCGCCTATAACGAGGCACAGGGTATTATGCCCACGCTCACGGCATTAGGAGCCGAACCACGTTTGCAAGAGGCTGAGATCATCGTGGTAGATGACGGCTCTACCGACGATACTGCCGCCTGCGTTATGGAATTTCCTCGTGTGCGACTGGTGCGTCATTCCAAAAACAATGGATATGGCACCGCGATCAAAAGCGGGATCAGAGCCAGCACTGGACAGCATATCGCCTGGTTTGACGCGGATGGACAGCACCGTGTCGCTGACCTGATCGCAGTACTCGATACGTTGATAACCCAGCGTCTCGATTACTGCGTGGGTGTGCGCGATGCTCGATCCCACGCGGTCCGCAGCCGCAGAATAGGTAAATTTATCCTCAAACAAACAGTACGGTTGGCTGCCGGACAGCATATCGCCGATTTTAACTCAGGGCTGCGGGCGTTCCGGCGCGAGGTGATTTTCCCTTACCTGCACCTGATGCCCAAAGGGTTTGGCGCTTCCACAACCATGACTCTGCTGATGATCGAGCGTGGTTATTCGGGGGCAGATGTGCCGATTGTCGTGCATGAGCGGATCGGCAAAAGTTCGGTCAAACAACTGCGGGATGGAATACGCACCCTGATGATCATCCTGCGCATTTTTCTGCTGTTTAAGCCACTGGTATTTTTCGGCGGAATCGGGGTGGTGCTGATCACGCTGGGCAGTATTTACGGTTTCGCCGAGGCGATCAGTGTGCGCCAGGGGTTCCCGGTGTTTGCGGCGGTCATCATCATTTTGGGCGTGCAGGCTTTTTTCTTTGGGCTGTTGTCAGATCAGGTCAGCCAACTGCGCCGCGAACGGTTTGAGTAATTGTTGTTGGTATAAGCCTTCTTTTTTCCCAATCCAACTGATAATCTGCCAAGAAGTGATAAACGAGAGACAGAGTAGTGACTCTATTCACTGCTAATGATTCGTGTTTTTGTTGCATCATTAAGCTTTAGAGGTCAAGTTAAAAAGTTTTTGGAAACCAGATTTTTTTAAATTCCCTGGTGTAACCCAGGGCCGAGACAACATCCATGCCGTCCACTTTGATCACCCAAGAGAATCCATCATGAAAAACTTAACCCTCGATCTCCCGGCAATGTACGGAGATCACCACGTCGTTGAGGTCCGGCGTATTTTACTCAATATGCCTGGCGTCAAAAGTGTATATGCCAGTAGTTGTTTCCAAGCCGTCGAAATCACCTATGATCCCGCCGAGATGGATGAAGAAACCCTCATCCGCCAGTTGGACGAGGCTGGTTATCTGCACGCGCTGGCAACCCCACTGGAGTCAGAGACTCCCGCCAACATCGAACCGGTCACGTATTTTCGCCACACCGCCGCTTATCGTCAAACCGGAAAAGTGGTGGGTTTCGCGCAGAACGTCCCCTATCTAGGCCGCCCACTGTGGCCGTGTCCGGGAATGGTCCCTATTCAAAAAATAGATGAGGGGGAATAATCATCATGTCAAAACAAAAACGCAGCCCCGAAGAATACAGCATTGATCCCGCCGCCCAGCAGATGCTTATCCGCGCGGATGAGCTGGGGATAGGCACCGCTTTCACCCGCGCCGACGCAATGCCGCCGTGTAACATCGGTGGCGCCGGGATGTGCTGCAAAATGTGCGGAATGGGTCCCTGCCGGTTGACCAAAGACGGCCAGACTGGCGTTTGTGGCGCAACGATTGACACCATCCAGGCGCGTAACCTGATCCGGGCCATTGCGGCAGGGTCGGCAGCGCACTCCGATCATGGGCGTGATATGGCTTTCACGCTCAAGGCCGTAGCAAATCATGAAACTGAAGGGTATACCATCCGCGATGTGGCAAAACTGCGCACCGTTGCGGCGCACTACAATATCCCCGTTGAAGGGCGCTCCCCCGAAGAGATCGCCAACGATCTCGCTGATCTGTATATCTCACAATTCGGCCAACAAAGAGGCCAGATCGTCCCGGTCAAACGCGCCCCGGCCAAACGCCAAAAACTTTGGGCCGAACGCGGCGTGATCCCGCGCGGCGTCGATCGTGAAGTGGTCGAGGCGCTGCACCGGACTCATATCGGCGATGATCAGGAACCGGCGCATATTCTCGAACACGGTATCCGTACCGCGCTGGCGGATGGTTGGGGCGGCAGCATGATTGCCACTGATGTGGCTGATATTCTGTTTGGCACACCGGCTCCGCTGTTGGGGCAGGCTAACCTGGGTGTCTTAAAAGATGATATGGTGAATGTGGTCGTTCACGGCCACGAACCTACCCTGAGCGAAATGATCGTCGCCGCCTCACAAGACCCGGAAATTATCGAGTATGCTAAAGCAGCAGGGGCGAAGGGTGTGAACCTGTCGGGCATTTGCTGCACCGCCAACGAAATTTTGATGCGCCAGGGCATCCCGGCGGCAGGGAATTTCTTGCAGCAGGAACTCGCTATTCTCACCGGGGCCGTCGAAGCGATGGTGGTCGATGTGCAGTGCGTCATGCAAGCTCTAGTCGGGCTGGCGACCAACTTCCACACACTGATCATCACGACCTCGCCCAAAGTGAAGATTACCGGGGCCACCCACATTGAATTCGACGAACACAAAGCCCTGACGATTGCCAAACAAATTCTGCGCACGGCCATTGACAACTTCAAGAACCGGGGCGCGACCCAAATTCCTGACGTGCGCGAAGACCTGGTTCCCGGTTTTTCACACGAATATATCAACTACATGCTCGGCGGCAGCTACCGCGCATCGTTCCGCCCACTGAACGATGCCATCATGACCGGGCGTATTCGCGGCGTGGCGGC
>JACRBK010000616.1 GCA_016234525.1 Chloroflexota bacterium | reverse complement strand
TGCAAGCCAAAGCCGCGCGCCTGATCGAAGAAGGACAGGTCAACGGATCAGTGGTGGTGATGCGCGATATTTCGCAGCTTCACGAAGTGGACCGGATGAAAGACAAGTTTATTTCTACCGTGTCGCACGAGCTACGCACCCCGCTGGCGAATCTCAAGCTGTACCTGTCGCTGCTGCAACAAGGACGTCCCGAACGTTATCCCATGTACGTTGAGGTGATGGAGCGTGAGATCGAGCGCCTGGCCCGGTTGATCAGCGACCTGCTGGACATCTCGCGGATGCAGGGCGAACAAAATGCCGAACGCCGCCAAATACGCGAGATCGTCAATATTGAAAACCTGACCGAGAGTGCTGTGCATCAGCACATGGCCTGGGCCGACAAAGAGCGCAAAGAACTGCTGTATGAGTGTTTGTCGTCGCCGCTGCCGACCACCTATGGCGACCCCAGCCAGTTGATACGCGCTCTGAATAATTTGATCAGCAATGCAATTACTTATACCCCGGAAGGTGGGCGGATTGTCGTCCACTGCTGGGCAGAATCGGCAAGGCAAAATGGCTCTGAATTGATTATTATAGAAGTTAGCGATACTGGCATCGGGATTCCGGCTCAAGAACTAAAAACTATCTTTGAACGTTTTTATCGTGGAATGAACGTCAGCCCCAACATTCCTGGCACAGGATTGGGGTTAGCCATTTTGAAGGAAATTATGGACTTGCATGGCGGAAACATTGAAGTAGAAAGTCAAGAAGGGCGCGGCAGCACTTTTCGATTGAGACTCCCCGTCATACATAACAAACCGTCGTAAGCAAGTTGGAGGAAGACGATGACGCAGCCTAAAGTATTGGTAGTTGAAGACGATGAGCATCTGGTAGATGGTATCAAGGATATTCTGCAAGAGAACGGTTATGAAGTATGGACGGCGATTAATGGCGAACAGGGTTTAGAAGTTCTGCGACAACAGCCCTACCCGCCTGACCTCATTCTCTCCGATATTATGATGCCGCGTATGAATGGCTATGAGTTTTTGCGAGCCGTCCGCGAACAGATCGAATGGGTTGGTATTCCCTTCATTTTTCTCACCGCGCTCAGCGAACTGGACGATATTATCCAGGCGCGGCGGATGGGCGTGGAGGACTTTATCACCAAGCCGTTTGATCCGAACGAGTTGGCGGTCACAATTGATGTCAAACTCACCCAGTTTCGCCGGGGGAACGAAGCGCGCAAGAAAAAAGTGGCCGAGATCAAAAGCGGCATTCTGACTATCCTCAATCACGAATTTCGCACGCCGCTGACCTATGTCGTCGCCTATGCCGGAATGCTGCGCTGTGATCCGGGGACGCTGAGTAAAAGCGACCTGAATTCATTCCTGCGCGGAATCAACGCCGGGGCCAAACGTCTGCGGCGGTTGATCGAAAACTTTATTATGCTGGTGGAGATCGAAACCGGCGAAGCCACCAAAAAGTTTGAGCAGCAGCAAGAGACGCTGAGCCATTACCGATCCCTGGTCGAAAAGATACAAAAGAAATATCGTGATCTGGCCGATGAAAAACAAGTGGTGTTGGAAGTCCAGGTCGAAAACAACCTCCCCCCGATGCGCACGTATCCTCAATATCTCAACGCGGCCTTAGAATGTCTGGTCGATAATGCGATCAAATTCTCCGACAAACCGAATACGCATGTCGTGCTGAGCGTGACGGGTGATCGGAACCAGATCTGTTTTACGGTTAAAGATCAGGGGCGCGGTTTTCCTGACTATGAAACCGACAACATTTTCGACACGTTTTACCAGATCAACCGCAAAAAGTTTGAGGACCAGGGCGCGGGGTCCGGGCTGGCGATTGTAGACGGTGTAGTACGGCTGCACAAAGGCCGCGTGACCGCGCAAAGTGTGTTAGGTCAAAGCAGTACCTTTTCGATGTTTTTGCCCACGCACATGGGTGATTCTCAGCCCGAAGGGACTCGGCAGTGGTCGGCGCAAAACCTCCGGCGCAAACCCAAAATTTTGATTGTCGAGGATGACCTGCACCTGATCGAAGGTATGAAAGAAATTCTCAGCATTCATGATTATGACGTCATGACGGCTACAGATGGGATGCAGGCGTTGACCCTCCTGGAAAATATGCCGGTGGCACCCGATCTGATCGTGTCGGATATTATGATGCCGCACATGAACGGCTATGACTTCTTGCGCAAGCTGCGCCAGGACTCCAAGTGGGACACGGTGCCGTTTATCTTCTTGACCGCCAAGGCCGAACCCGAAGATCGTAAAATGGCCCGCCGCATGGGGATCGAAGATTTTGTGGTCAAACCGTTTGACACCCGGCTGCTGCTGTCGACGATCTTCGGCACGTTAAAGCGCTGGGAAGAACTGGGGACCGTCTGGCGAAAGGAAGTCGAAGGCATCAAATACGACATCCTGAAAATTCTGCATCATGAGTTCAATACGCCGCTGATGTACATGATCGGTTATGCCGATATGTTGACCAGCGATCCTGAAAATCTATCCGCTGAGGACTTGCAGCAGTTCCTTAAGGGGGTGGATAACGGAGCCAACCGGCTGCGGCGGCTGGTAGAGAACTTCATTTTGTTGGTCGAACTGGAAACCGGCGAAGCCAAAGAAAACTTCAAGATACGCCAGAATTTCTTTGACGAGTATGCCGCGCTGCTGCGCAGTGTGCAGGTCAAGTACCAAAGCCTGGCCGACGAAAAAATGCAGACATTGCAGATCGATGTGGCAGGACCACTGCCGCCTATCAAGGCCGATCTTGAGTATCTGGCGGCGGCGGTAGAATGCCTGGTAGACAATGCGATCAAATTCTCTGAACGCCCTGACGGAGTGATCCGCATACGCGCTTTTTCGGACAGCGATCAGGTCGGAATTTCGGTCGAAGACCAGGGACGCGGCATCCCTGAGCAGGAACTCAAGAATATCTTTGGCATCCTGTATCAAGTGAAGCGCGAAGTATACGAAGACCAGGGCGCGGGGTCCGGGCTGGCGATTGTGGATGGCGTAAGCCGTCTGCACGGCGGGAGTATCGGCGTGCAAAGCGTATTTGGGCAGGGCAGCACCTTTACCCTGCTGCTGCCGGTATCCCGGCTCGATGACGACCCGTTCTAACAGAACACACGGAGCCGCCGGGCCGCGTCTCAACAAAATTAACCAATCTGCGCTAAAGTCGAAACTCTAGCGCGGATTTGACCGTAATTGAAGGTAAGTCTGTCTGCCGACTGTCAGCAGGAAGTCAGTTATGGCGATATAATTGTGCTACGATACGATAGGCGCTGCTATTGGCTTATCCTTGCCCGGTGATCAGGAGGATTCTTGAGAACATGCCTTCCTTAATGCAAAAAATCAATACGCTCATTTCCGCTAATCTCCACGCCCTGGTGGATTCGGCGCTGGAAGCGAATTCGGTCAAAGTTATGGACGAATACATTCGCCAGGCCGAACGCAATCTGGACGCGCTGGAAGATGCCGCCGCTACAGTCGGGGGAACTGTCAAGACCCTGAAGCGTAAGTATGAGGAATTCGCGGCGGCGGCTGAGAAGCTGGACCGCGATATTGATACGCTGTTGGTGAGGGGCAAAAGTGATCTGGCTTCGGCAGCGCAGGCCGAACTGAACCAGAAACAGCAGTTGGCCCAGGAATATTATGAGCAGTGGCAGGGCCAAGAGCAAGAATACCGCCGGATGCTGGACTCAAAACTGAAACTCGAAGCCAAATTAACCACGATTCGCCAGGAACGCGAGCATCTGAAGGCGTTGATGGAACTGGTGGAAGCCAAACAGACCACCACTAAAGCCGTCAAGAGCCTGAATGATCTGGCAGGCGTAGGGGATGAGGACGTTCAAAAATTAGGCGATCAGATTCGCGCCCGTCTGGACCGCGAAGATGCCAAACTTGAAATGGCCAGCACCAATATGCAGGAACAGATTGACGAGGCAATTGGCACCTCTGAGATCGAACTGCAACTCGAAGAACGCCGCCAGCGGTTAGGGCTGGGCGACAGCGCCAGCGGCAGCACCGGATCGAGCACCAGTTCGACCAGCGGCAGCAGCGGCGCGTAACCAGTGGTTTAAAAAGTCGATCTTACCCCTGCCCCTACCCCGTTCTCGGGGAGGGGATAGGGGAGCGGTTGCCCTGACGGGAGTCATTGTATGTCTAAAGCTCGACAAGAAATGCGCGCACGTGCCTTACAATCGATTGTGGGTGCGGCGTTTTTCAGTGTCGAAAGCGCAGTAATCGTCGCCCTTTCGATTGTGTTGTTCGGCCTGGGTTACCAGCCGTTCGAGTGGTGGCAGGCGGCCTATTGGCTGATCTTTGGCGCGGTGGCTGAAACCTTGTATTTAGGTGTTACCATCACCGATCCAAACGCGGCTGAGCGTGCCGTCAGCGCCCGCCTGAAGGAACAGTTTGATCCTCACGATGTTGAAAACCCGGTCGCTCGTGAACGGCTCAAACGCGCGCTGGAATATCGCCGCCTGATCTCTGAGGCAGCCGCCAAGCACAAAGGCGCGATGCGTCACAATATCGAGTCGACCGCCAGCGAACTGACAGCCTGGATCGAGCAGATTTATAACCTGGCAAAACGTATGGATGCGTTCGAAGAGAACGAGGTGATCAACCGGGATCGCCGCACTGTGCCGATGGACCTGGACAACCTGCGCCGCCGCCTGAAAGTCGAAGAGTCTGCGGCAGTGCGCGAACAGCTTGAAGAAGCGATCCAGACCAAAGAAACTCAGCTTGCCAACCTGCGCAGCCTGGAAAACAACATCAAACGCGCCGACATTCAGCTTGATCACACGTTGTCAGCCCTGGGAACGGTGTATGCTCAGGTCCAGTTGATCGATGCCAGAGAAGTAGACAGCGCCCGTGCGCAGCGGTTACAAGAGAATATCCGCGAAGAAGTGCTGTCGCTCGAAGATACTATCGCAGCGTTCGACGAAGTGCAGAGTTTTCACGCGAGGTCATAGCCGGACAGTTGTTAGCAAGACAATCTGCCAACCACGTCGTAAGACAAACCGCGATGGGTTTTGCTAACAACGGTTCGCCGTCCATTTTCTAAGGCAAAAATACTTTGACAGTCACGCCAAGTTATACTTTGGCTCAGGGTTATTCGCTGCGTCGCGCCACCTTATTTGACCTGCGCCAGATACATCGTTTGGAACAGGTGATTTTTCCACGTGATGCCTATCCCTATCTGGATTTGGGGATGTTGTTCATTTGGCCGGGCGTGATCAACCTCAAAATTACCGCCCCTGATCGATCCCTGGCGGGGTTTCTTTCTGCCACACGAGGACTTTCACCAGAACGCGCCTGGATCATCACCGTCGGCGTATCTCCGGCGCACCAGCGGCGCGGGCTGGGAGCTTATCTCATGGTAATGACCGAACGCCGCATTCACCGTCCTTATGTGCGCCTGACCGTGCGCGAGGGTAATCTGACGGCGATCCGGCTGTATGAAAAGCTCGGTTATACGATTATTGATCGCAAAATCAGCTACTATCGCGATGGCGAAACCGGGCTGATCATGCAGAAGCGCGTCCCACCGAGTTTTTAGACTGACAAACCGGGCATAATACCGCTAAATTCTGACATAGCCTTCCTATCTTGCGGATCAGGAAAGCAGGGTCGGGAACTCGATAAATTCCACTTCGGCGGTATGCACATCCAACACACACACCGAGCGCGTCTCAGGATAACTGCCGCCTAATGCCCCAGGGTTTATCAGGCGCACGCTGTAGGCGCTGCGCTGTTCGTTGCGGCGTTGATGGGTGTGGCCGTGACACACATAGTCATATTTTCCGCTGATCATCAAACGGTACAGGATCGATTGATCGTGCCCATGTGTGACACCGATCAGTTTGCCGTCTACTTCTACCTCACGCGAAATCATGGGCGGCATCACACCGATCATGCGGGTCGCGTCGATGAGTTCATCGCGGTTCAAATCCATATTGCCCAACACAAACGCAATATTCCACCCGGCGAAAAGTAAGATCACCTCTGCGCTGGTCACATCACCGCAGTGAATCAGCCGGGAAACGCCGCGTTCTTCAAATGCGGCCAACGCATGTTGGGTATTGTGGTGATGATTATGAGTGTCAGAGAGGATACCGATTTTCACAGGCCCGCCGGGTAGGGTGCAGAGAGAAAAGGTGTGATCGGGTGCAGTGTGGCGCGATCCACCTCCATAATCGCCGCAAAACCGATTTTGCGCCAATCTGCCATCGTCGGAAGATCACCGCGCAGATGCGCCGTATACAGCGTTAATACGGTAGCATGAGCGACCACCGCCACCGATTCCGAGAGAGGATGCGAGCGCAGCAGGCGATCTATCGCCGCGCCAAAACGCGCCTGCGCCGCCTGCGCTGATTCCCAACCTGAGACGGGGGCGTTGGTAGGGTCGACAAAAAAAGCCTGCTGCGCCGCCTCAAACGCTTCGGGGCCGAGCCAACTTTCGCGGCGAGCTTCGTCCAGATCGTCTATCAGACGCAGCGGAATACCATGAGCGGCTAACACGGCCTCTCCCACCACAGCGGCTTTGAACTGGCGGCTGGTATAGATGGCGGTCACGTTAGCCCACAGTGACAGCGCGACCAGCGCCTTTACCTGGGCGCGGCCCG
>JACRBK010000615.1 GCA_016234525.1 Chloroflexota bacterium | reverse complement strand
CGTTCTCCGGGGTAAAATGACCGCTGATGTGATAGACAATAACACAAAAGTTCGGTATAATTATATCCCTTCCCTTAACCTTACACAAGCGCCTTTGCGCAAGCAGGTTTAGCAGCCGTGCGGCACAGAAATATTCGGCTGTATGCCCAGGTCAGGGATACTCAGGTCATAACGTAAATAGAGCGTACCCGACACCGTTGCCGCGGTTTGATCGGCCCACAACAGATGTACCCGCTCTACCTCCACCGTCACCTCATAACGTAGCACGGCATTATACTGCGGCGCGATCCACAGATCAGCCGCCAAGGCGACCCGGCTGTTTGCCAGAGTATGCACAGCCGGCAGGCGCACATCGGCGGGCGCAAAGGTATACTGCCAGGCAGGAACCCCGTCGATCTCCATCCGGTGTCCGTTAGGAACCGCGCGCGCAACGCCGCCGATAACCTGCCCGGCGGAAAGATCGGCAATCGTCGCACTGCCCGCCTGCCCGCCCATATCGACAGTACACTGGCCGTTCACGTCGACTAGATAATAATCATTGATGAAGCGCACGCCCTCAAGCGTCAGGATCGCATCATCGATCAGGAAAGCCTGCCCGCTCGCCTCAAACAACACCCGGCGTGTCTGCCCAGCTTCGTTGCCGATCACTTGAATCGACAGTGATCCCTGAACCGGCTGCCCTGAATCGTCGTAGATTCCATCAAAACTGCCGGTCAGTTGGTACACCCATCCCCCATGATCCGAGAGATGTAGATCGAGCGGATCAAAAGCCACCTGGCTGAAACCCGCAGGCGGGGCGTTTTGCGTCAAAAAGATGCTGGTAGAGACTTCTTCAAAACTTGGGATGGTTGGGGTGGCGATGACTTCGTTGTTTTTGGGCGACGAACATCCCACCAGGACCAACGCCAGGCCCGCCATGATGATCGGCCATAATTTATAGTGGGTCATACTGCCTCCCGACACGCGCTCACGTTCAGGCCAAGAACGATTGAATTATAGCGGGTCGGCAAAACTCAGGGCAAATTACCCGTTCTGACCTGAAATGCACAACCATCACAATCTTTAATCTTTTTCTCATCTACTATAAAACTTTTTGATATAAAATATATGTATTACTATAAACAAGGTAATATACAAACCTATTTCAAACAAAATTCAAATCATTACAAGCGGGCATATTATGAAAAAAAGCCTATTGTTATAGTTATTATAGGATACTTATAATCTCTCTGTGTTACTTTCATTTTATCGAAAATATAAGTTGACAGTTACTTAACGTTCATGTAAAATAAGATAAGTTCTATGTTGTTTAATGGGGGGCTGGTCTAAAGCAGGCGGGAAAAAGGACCAGAAAGGGCGGAAAGGGTTGGGGGGTTTTTGTTTGTTCTAATGGGTAGATCCGTGTTTTAGGGTTACAATATCTATTCATTGGACGTATCGTATACCCAACTAAAAGGAAAATATCATGTCCATGACAGTAGAAAGGTTGGCCGATACCACCTACACCCTACTCGAAGAACGACTCCGTGACAAATCAATCATCTTGATTTACCCTCGGCACCGCAGTCGCAATGCTTTTGCGGCAATGTTCTTTGACGTCTACAAACACAATCTGATCTATTACAACCTGAGTGAACAGGATACTACCCTGGATTCCTTGTTAGAAAATTTGATCAAAGACCCTGTGTTTCCTGGTGATTTTGGCAAACAAACTCGGGCCGCGTTGGCTGATAGACGCGCCACCCCCGAAGACCTCGCCGCCGCCTTCGGCGCAGACCTCTTCACATTACGTTCAGACTCGTTTATGTTCATGCTTGACTGTTTTGACCGGCTGGAAATGTCGAAAGCAGCTATGCGCTTTTTCGAAACACTTCCGGCCAAAATGCCTTCAAATGCGCATATTGTCCTCAATGGTCGCCTGATTGATGTTCAACCCTGGAATGATCTGATTCTTGCGGGTCGCGCTGCTGTCGTAGGGAACGAGAGCGCGCTGGGATCGGGTATCTATGGTGACGAGCCGCGTCAAGGACAGCTTGAAGTCTTTGCGCTGGCTGGGGGTCATGTCTACATTGATGGACGGCCTGTGACCAGTTGGGATGGATCGCTCCCCCGTTACTTATTTTATTACTTTGTTGATCACACGATGGTAACGCGCGACGAGATATTCTCTATCTTCTGGCCAAACATGCCCATTAAAGAAGCGACGAATGTCTTTCATGTTACCAAAAGAAAGATCAGTGAAAGATTAGGATACGAACTTACCAACTACTCCAGTGGCTTTTATATCCCATCTCCCCGCTTAACGATACACTATGATGTGCGTATACTGGAAAATGCTGCCGATCGGGCTATTGAATTTGAAGAAGAAGCCCCTTCCCTATGGTATCAGGCTATCCAGCTTTATCGGGCAGACTTCTTACCCAACGTTCATACTCCCTGGGCCAATACCCGGCGCGAAATCTTGAAAAACAAGTACGCGCGGGCGCTGATCGGCCTGGGGCGTTATCACCGGGGATTGAACGAACCGGATCGCGCATTGGGATATTTGCTGCGCGCCCTGCGCGAGAAACCCGACTGGGAAGACGTGCATCAGGACGTCATGATGATCTATTACCAAATGGGCCGCCGTGACGAGGCTATTGCACAGTACCGGCAGCTTGAAAAAAGTCTGTCGAAGATGTTCAATATCAAACCGGGCAAAGAAACGCGCCGGTTGTACGAGATCATCAGCGCCGTTTAGCCCAGTTATCAGTTGCGCAAACCTGCCAACGGGCTTATTCTCAACCTGTTAAACACAACACACAGCGAAAGTAACTTTTCGGTCTGTGTGTTTTGTGTTATCTCGATCCTGGCAACCGGAGCAAAACATGATGGCCCAACCTCCCCTACCCCAGCGACAAATTCCTGATGGAGGGCGCACCCTAACCCTGGAAGTCGTTCGCGACCGGAGGCTGAAAGCGGCAGCGCATTTCCGACTGGAACAGGATACGATTCGGGTCCGTGTGCCATCTCATCTTTCAGTCGATCAGGTCGAGCGTGTTCTGGATGATATTGTGGCGCGCGTGATTAAACAGCGGCAGCGTGCCCGCAAACAAAACGACATCGACCTCGATCAGCGTGCCCACGATCTCAACCGCCTCTATTTTGATGGCGAGCTGCGCTGGCATACGATCCGGTGGGTGAGCAATATGCAGCGCCGGTTAGGGAGCTGTTCTGCTGGCGGGACTACCGACGGGGATATTCGTATCAGCGATTCGATCCGCACCTGGCCGGCTTATGTGGTGGATTACATCCTGGCGCACGAACTGGCTCACCGCAAATATCCCGATCACAGTCCGGCGTTTTGGGCCTATCTGGCCCGCTATCCTCACACCGAACGCGCCAGGGGCTTCATCGAAGGTGTGGCTTATGCCCAGGGGCAAGACCCAGAGAGTATGATCTAGCGGAAATTATCGCCGGATAACCACGTCACACGGCTCTACGGTCACACCGCTGCGCAGAGTCACCGTCAGCCGCAGGACATAATATCCAACGCGCTGGCCTTGTAAATTCACTGGCTGCTCGGTTAACAGATCGTCCACTACCGCCGGTTCGGGGATACTCTGGTTACGCGGCGCGGCGCGCACCTCGACCCACTGTGACGGCTGCGCTGCCACGCTGAACACCTCTCCCAAAAAACTGATTTGAATCCGGTACGACCACATCGCCGGGGTGTTGACCATCCCATACACTGAAAACAAATCGCCGACCACATCCCCGGCCCTGGGCTGGGTGATCGTCACGCCAGGGTAACCGCATGTCATATACAGTCGATCAGGCGTGGGACTGATCGTCGGGAGAGGGGTGGTCGGAACGCTGTCATCGCCCATCCAATTCAACAGCCCTCCTTCGAGGGGAGGAGCCATATAGACGTAAAGAATCACCGCCACATTCACCGACAAGATAAACGCCAGCGTCCACAACACGCCGCCATAGGGACTGCGCCACAGCCCAACCAGGGACAACCATGTTTTTTCAAGCCGGTTCCATCCACG
>JACRBK010000618.1 GCA_016234525.1 Chloroflexota bacterium | reverse complement strand
CTAGTTTACATCGAACGTAAATGTCCAGGGGCCGGGGAGTGTGATCCCCGCTTCTTTGTTCTCGAAACGGTCCAGCGTCAGCACCCATTGTCCCAGGTGTTCCGTCAGCGCGTCGGGAACATTGAGCGCGCGACAGGGAGAATCGGCGTGCAGTGGTTCTCCCTTCAGCCCGGTGAAACCAGCAGCCAGATCGGTCAAGATACGCTCGCCATTCACGTCCAGCGTAACCGGGCTTTCCCACGATAACCACTGATCTACTGCAAAAGGAGTGCTGCTGCTCAGGCACAGGTCCACCCTGGTCAGTGAGGGCGCGATGACTACTTTCTGCACCTCTACGGTCAGATCACCTGCCGGGGCGGATTGCCCGACCGTGATCGTGCGCCCCGGATTAAACGGCACCTCAAATTCGAAGGTCGTTTCTCCTGCTCCCATCATCAGATATTGATCTTCGCTGCGTGTTTCGGCAGTCGTGAAGGCCATGTCTATACGCAGTTTCAGATGGAGCGTGTCAGGCGCATTGTCCACACCAGAAGCATCAAAACTCATCAGCCCATTGAGGGTGAATAGTTCGCCCGCTGTTCCGGCCTGCGTTTCAGTGATTTGTTGGAAGCTGTTGGGCAGCCAGGGATAACTGCGCTCATCAGCGTCCACCAGGGTCGGATTGCTGTAAACTTGCACGGCGGTTCCAGCGGCAGCGGTTCCGGTCACCTGATAGGCGGCGGCTACACGGTTGCTGTCGGCGTAGGCATAATCCAGGGTGATAGAAACATCTTGCAAAGGCTCAATGTTATACTCCGCGCTGACCGGTTGTGTCTGGTCTATTTGAACTACCTGATTTTCGACCAGCATCTTTTGCAGGCCGGGGTCTGGCTGGATCAGGGCCTGGCGCAGGGCATAGGCGGCGGTCGCTGAGACAAGGATCAGCACGGCGACCAGGGCCGACCAGCGGCGGTTCATTCGTAAGCCCGGTCGGAGGTTGAGTTTGCCCGGTATGTCCAGGCGGTTCAAGAGTTTTTCACGAATGTCCATGGTTTCAGGTATCTCCTGTTCTGCTCGTTTCGTTAAAATGTGCTTCAGGTGTTCATCGTTCACCGCTAGACCTCCTCTTGTTGCACAAGCCGCTCACGAAGCTGATGTTTTGCCGAATGCAGCCGAGATTTGACGGTTCCTACCGGGATATTTAGCTGTTCGGCGATCTCTGCTTCGCTCATTTCCAGGTAAAATCGCAGCACGATCACAGCCCGTCGCCCAGCAGATAATGTGCCCAGCGCCTCCCAGACAGCTTCTTCATCTTCGGCGTTTTCGACCCTGCTATCTGGCCCTGGCTCTGGATCGGTCAGGTAGTCAGCATAGTCGAGGTCGTCATCGTCCAGACCATCCAGAGGCACAGCGGCGCGCTGACGCTGCGAGGCTTTGATGGCCCGGTTCACCACAGCGCGTATAAACCAGGGCGCAAACGGGCGGCGTGTGTCAAACGAGTGGATCGAGTGGTACACATTGACAAAAGCCTCTTGCACGACATCTTCTGCCAGCGCAGCGTCCTGCGTGATCAGATAGGCCGTGCGGATAGCTCGCACCTGATAGCGTTCGACAAGGGCGCTCAGTCCGTTGATGTCGCCCCGTTTGAGGCGCTTTATTGCTTTTTGATCGTCCAATGCACCCTCCCGATGCGTGAGTACCCACATTCTTTATAGTCCATGAGAATGTAAAACGTTCGCGTTTTGGGGAAATCGTAAGATGCTATGGAAGGTGCGCAGGGTCTATAGTCCTATTTCTCCTAATCGCCCACCTATGACATAATAATGTCACCTGCCCTGCATCACACGCGGCGCGGGGTTTGTTAGCCCTGCCGGTTTCGGTGGGCAGATCATATTCTCCTTGTAATGAAAGGTGGGTTCGATGAAACGATTCAGCCTCTTTTTTGTATGTATGTTAGTAGTGGCCCTGGCGGTGCCCGCTGGGCTTTCCCTGGCTCAGGACGGACTGCCCGCGCTGCCGCCGGGTTCTGATGATTCGGTTGTGCTGTTCCCCGACGTGATCCAGGATATGTTGCTCGAGCCGGGTGTTACCCAACAGCAGTTTGTTCTGCTGGCTGATGCCGGTGACGTGCTGGTGATCACCGTCCAAATGTCTCAGGCCGGGCTGGTATCGGAAGTCCAATTGACAGATGCCAATTCCGCCGTTCTGACGGAGCAGACTCCCGCCAGCGCTTCGCCCAGCATTATCACGCTGAGTTTTGAAGCTGCTGCCGCTGGATGGTACCGGCTGGTGGTCGTCGCCGGGACCGGCTCCGGCCCGTATACCGTCGCGCTGACCGGAACTGGCCCCGACGTGTTTGACCTGTTTGGGGTAGGGCAGCCGCCGTTGGTCGCCAAAGCGCACCTGTTGGCCTCGGCTGGACGGCTGGCGGGCAATCTGGAAACCGAGCCGGCCAGTTACCTGATTCCGCTGGCGTTGGGTGATGTTCTGTCGCTCTCCGCGCAGGGGACCAGCGCGCCCCGGCTGCGTTTCACCCTGTATGAGGGCAGCGAAGCCGTACAAGCTCTGGTGATCGAAGCGCCGCAGGCCGGATCGCCCGCGAGTTACAATTTCGTGAGTGATAAGGCGCAGTGGGCGAAGGTCGATGTCGAGCCGACTCAGGCGGGATCGTTTGTGCTGGATACTACACTGCCTAAAGCGTCGGGCATGGTCAAAGATTTGATGGCCCCGGCAGGCGGCGTCACAGTCACGACCACCACGACGACAACGGGCGAACTGTGCGGCGGTATCCCGGCGCGTTTCCAGGTGGGCGAAAATATCGTAGTCAGCCCCGAAGGTGATAACCTGCAACTGTTGAAAGACTACACAGGCGGCAGCGCCCAAACCCTGGAACTCGCAGGCACGGGTGATCTGCTCGAAGTGATCGATCCGCCGGTTTGTTATTCCTCGCCGGGCTACGGGCAAGACATCTGGTTCTGGTACGTTTTCTCTCACGCGGATAATCTGAACGGCTGGGTCGCCGATGGTCTGGTGGATCAGCGTTGGCTTTGCCCGGAAGACAACCCCAATTGTAATCAGGTCGCGGTGTGTACATCGACTCCGGCTGCGTTTGCGGTGGGTGATGTGGTTGTCGTCAGCGAGAAGGGTGATAATCTCCAGATCGTGCGTTACGCGGGCGCGCTGGATCAGGTAATCGATCTGGCCGTCTGGCGTGATGAACTCGAAGTTTTGGGCGGGCCGGTATGCTTCGACTCTGAATTCCACGAGACCGGCGTATGGTACTGGAATGTGTTCTCGCGGGCCGATAATCTCGCCGGGTGGGTTGTGCAAGGTAATGCCGACGAAATCTGGTTATGCCCACAGTCTAACCCAACGTGTGATCAGTAGATCAGCATTTTAGATAACGTGTTGTAGGGGCAGGGCTTGCCCTGCCCGGTTTACCCCTATCCCCCCAACCCCCTTTCCCCGCTACGCAGAGAAAGGGGGAGAATTTTCGGCTGTTTTCCCCTCGCCGCCAGTGCAACGCCGCCGGGTTAATACTGCGTATAAATGAACGTGGTCATCTTCGGGAACAGCACATCAATCAAATAACTGTGCTGGCCCCAAATGCACACATCAGGATAGGTCGCGTGGAGTTCCTCGCGGCTGCGATAGCCGAACACCAGCGGCGCCAACGTCTGCGGCGGCAGGCTGGGGCTTCCCCAATCGCGGAAACCAACCGCTTCCACCGATGTGATCCGCCCATCCTCAAAACATAATTCGAACGCCTCACGGTACAGGTTTATGCAAAGGGTTTCGGTCAGCCCGGCGAACGGGCTGGCAGCGATCCGGCGTTCCAGCACGGGCGCGATCTTACGCAGCAGCCGGGCCGGGTCAGGGATCAAAAGCTGCCAGGCATAACGCCCGGTGTTCTGGGCGCCCCAGCCCTGCGCCACCGCGATCAGGGTATTCGGTTCGGCGCACGACAGTTTGATATACGGTTTGCCGCGTTCAGCCGCCAGCGCCTTAACTTTGTGCAGCACGGCGACGGCGGCGGGCTGGCTCAGGCGTGAGGCTTCCCCAATGGCCAGCCCTTCGCCAAAGCCGAATTTTTCCAAACGCCAGTATCCGGCGGTGCGCCCGTGGGCGTCCATCACGATCCAGGTTTCTGAAGCGGTGGCGGTATTCGGCTGCTGTTCCATCAAAAATCGCCAGATGTCCGCACTGCGCACGGCGCTGATCGCCAGATCGCACGCT
>JACRBK010000619.1 GCA_016234525.1 Chloroflexota bacterium | reverse complement strand
GCGGCCAGCATGAACAAGGTACGCCCATCGCCCACTCCATCGGTCAACAACGTCTCGCGCAGGTCCACCAGTTGGCGGCGGATTTCGTTGATCGCGTGTTCCGCCGTCGTGCCATACAAATGGGATATGCCGTCAACGGCTCCCCAATAGATACTAACAAAACAGCGCTCGCCGCGTGTCTGGGCCAGCAGATTTCGCAGCTCGATCCACAGGTCCGTATAGCCATAGTGACGCACCGCCCGCCGGACTCCCCGGTGCAGCAGCCGCGACAGGCCGCTGCCGTACAGGTCTTTTTGCAGCAGCAAATAGACAGGAATCTGCCGGAATTTGAGCGCTTCGCCTAACGTTTTGACCGGCATAAAATTATCAAAATCCAGGCCCCAGTCTTCTAATACTTCGCTGCGATGCGTGCCGCTGTCGGGCCAGAAGTGCAGCATACTCACCAGGGTGCTAAATTCGCGCAGAAACAACTGTGTACCGACCATCCCATTCCCGGCGGGCGCGCTCCCGGTCCAAATGCTGGGCAGCGCGGCGGCGGTCGTGCTGGGCGCAATCGATGTGATCGGCGTGAGCGAGCCATCACCGACCAGATCGGCCATCGCCTGCGCCGCGACAGGGTCTTGCTCAAGAATCTCGTTGAGCAGCCGCCAGCCGAGTCCATCGGTTAGGAACAGCACCACACGCTTAATTTTGCCGTCCAGGTGCGCCCACAGCCGCGAATCCAGCGGGGCATTTCCGATCCCGGTGACGACCGGCCGGCCTTCCAGCAGCCGCACGACGGTGTGGGCCAGGTTACGAATCGACAGCCCTTGATAATAGGGAAAAACGATCTCGTCCTGCCAGGGGGAAGCCAGGGGCATGATCTTATGCGCGAGAATAGTTTCTTCCAGCGCAGCAGCAAGCGGTGATAAAGCAGCCATGCGATCTCCTTCTTCAGGCCGGGTGAGCGAAGCGTAATTATAGCGGGTTTTGGTACTCCTGGCTCATTTTAATTCTAGGACAGGCGTTATAATCAGGATCGAACCCTTCTTCCAGAGGACGCGCGCCTCTCCATCACGATCCATCATCGTCAAAGGGTGTGCCAGCCCGAATCATCAGGGAGGAGAGACCCGGTTATGCCTATCAACACACGGTGGGATGATCCCGAACAGAAAACAACCGTATTATGGGTGTTTGAAGGGGTATGGAGTTGGGCGGATTACGCCGCCGCCGAACAGAACGCGGTCCAGATGTGCCAGGGGATCGATTACCCGCTCGATCACATCGTAGAGTTGACCCACCTCAAACTATCGCCCACCGATCTGCTGACCAGGGGACGGCAGCTTTACAGCGGCAAGTCGGACTTTCGAGCCGGGCTGACCGTGTTGGTCGGCCCCAACCGTTTTATCGAGTCTGTCTTTAACATCGTCAAACAGGTTTTGCCCCACCAGTTTGAAGCCTATGAGATCGTGCCCACCATCGAAGAAGCGCGCACGCTGATCCGGCAGTATCACATCCCGGTCTAATTTTAGGGATCAGTTCAACCCTGTTATAATTTAAAACAAATTGGATAAAAAGAGCCGCCGGACAACCACCATGTATGATGATCGCAGCGACCTTCGTGACCCGTACTCCCTGCCCAAAGTTCTCCAGCTTTACCTGGAAATTTCGCAGTATCCTGTCCTGAGCCGGACGATCCGTACCCGGATGCGTGATGAACTGTTCGGGCGGGGGATCATCAACGAAGAGTCATTTGAACACGAAGTCAAACAAAAATCGGTCGAGTCGCAGCAGCGCGAAGGGTTAATCGACCCGCTGTTTGAAGAATCGCCAGAAGATTGGGACAAACGCGAACGATATATCCGCGCCCATCTGACCGACTTTTATTTTGCCTATAACCTGCCGCACAGCCTGTTTCAGGAGATCGTGCAGGAATGTCTGAAAAAACGCGCCCCCGAACGTGAACTGCCCGACCGCAGTGCCCGCCTGAACTTTAACCCGGAGATTGCGCCATTTGATATTCTGTTCTCCGAAGGCGAACGTTTCGAGCGGCTGCCGCCGGACGAACGCTCGCAGGTGCAGCATCATCTCCGCGAAATCATGGTGGTGTTGATCAAAGCCATGATCAGCGATCACCTGAATTTCGTCGGGCGCGCCAAAGAAGTCTTTACAGTGGCGGATCTCAAACAGATTCGGGACCGGCGCCTGGGGCGCGGCAAGATCGGCGGCAAGGCAGCGGGGATGCTGCTGGCCTGGAAATTTTTACAGCAAGCCGGGGCAGAGTCCGGTATCGATCCGGAGATGTTCTCTATCCCCGACTCGTATTATGTGGGAACCGATGTGTTTTACGAGGTCCACGAATACAACGATTTCCACGCGATCATGAATCAAAAATACCGGACGCGCCAACAGATTATCCAGGACTACCCGAAAATCCACGCGCGTTATGAGCAGGCCGAACTGCCGCCCTACATCATGGAGCGCCTGGAAGACCTGATGGATGAGATCGGTTCCAGCCCGCTGATCTTCCGCTCGTCCAGCCTGCTCGAAGATAGTTTTGCCACGTCGTTCGCGGGCAAATATGAGAGTATCTTTTTGCCCAACCAGGGCACACGCTCCGAAAACTTGCAGGCCGCTAAACTGGCGATTCTGCGTATTTACGCCAGCACGCTCAGCCCGGACGCGCTGATTTACCGGCAGCAAATGGGCCTGATCGATTTTGACGAACGGATGGCGATCTTGATCCAGAAGGTGGCCGGGCAGCGTTTCGGGCGTTATTACTTCCCCATGTTGGCCGGGGTTGGCTTCAGCCGGAACCCGTTCCGCTGGAGTCCGAAAATCCGCCGCGAGGATGGGCTGCTGCGCGTGGTGTGCGGCCTGGGGACGCGCGCTGTAGATCGCGCCGACAACGATTACCCGCGCCAGATGGCCCTCTCTCACCCGCACCTGCGCCCCGAAACGCGCGTGGACCAACTGCGGCGGTATTCGCAGCATTTGATCGATGTGATCGACATTGAGGATAACAAACTCAAAACGCTGCCCATCGGCCAGGTGATCGACGCCCAGTTCCCGGCGCTGCGGCTGGCGGCGGCGCAAGATACCGGGCAGCACATCGAACCCTTTTTGACACGCCCGGCGACGGTGGACCCAGGGCAGCTCGTATTCACGTTTGATACTTTGGCGCGTGAAAAAACGTTCACCACCACCATGCGCCATATGATGACCCTGCTGCAAGCACGGTATGATCGCCCGGTGGATATTGAATATGCTGTCGAAGTCACACGCACCTGGCCGCAGCCTGCTTATAAAATCTCGCTGCTGCAATGCCGCCCGCTGAGCGAACACGAAGTCAAATCGACCCGCCGCGTGCCCTCCAACATTCCCGCTCAAGATCGGGTATTTTCCGCCTGCCGCCAGGTCCCTGATGGCGTGGTGGAGCGTGTGCGCTACGTGGGTTATGTGCGTCCGTCGATCTATCACACCATTCCCAACACTGAGCGGCGTTTAGCTGTCGGGCGGGCGATTGGGCGGCTGAACGAACGGTTAAAAGGCGAGGAATTTATCTTGATGGGGCCGGGCCGCTGGGGAACCTCTGACATCGAATTGGGCGTGAAAGTGGGTTACGCCGACATTTATAACTGCCGCGCCCTGATCGAGATCGCCTATTCAGACGGTGGCGCGACTCCTGAAATGGCTTACGGCACTCACTTTTTTCAAGATTTGGTCGAAACCAAAATCTTTCCCCTGGCGCTGTTCCCTGGTGAGCCGGGGGTGATCTTCAACTGCGACTTTTTTGATCGCGCGCCGAATATCCTGTGCGATCTGCTGCCCGACGATGCCGATCTCGACGACGTGATCCATGTGATCGATGTGCCTGCCCACTATGATGGCAAGCTGCTCGAAATTGTGATGGATGGCGAGCGCGACGAAGCGTTGGGATATTTGAAGGGGTATGAGTAGGGATTACCCCTATCCCCCGTCGATGCTGTGCATCGCTCCCCCTTTCCACTACGCTGCGCTGGTAGAAAAGGGGAATAACGTCAATCTACTCAGCCATCATCTGTTGGACACCTTGCGCGGTTGCCAGCGCGCCCGGCAGCGGGTCGATCCACAGAGTCGGAACGTGCAGCGCGAGTTTAGGAAGCAGTGGTGTGTGATAAACCCCTGATGCCTCCGGGCGAATCACGGTATACAAGCTCGACGATTCGCGCCGGTTAAAGTCACAACGCTGGCGCAGCGGGTCCACGATCCAATATTCACGCACG
>JACRBK010000099.1 GCA_016234525.1 Chloroflexota bacterium | reverse complement strand
GGGCAGTGATCCGGCCCGACAGCGGCGCGCAGATCGTCGATCAGGCGGCGGGCCGCTTCGGGCGGCAGATAACGCGGGCTTTTGGGATAAAAGTTCAGGCCGAGCAGATCTGCGCCTGCTGTGGCGCAGAAAATCGCATCGTCGGCGGTAGTCACACCGCAAATTTTAATCCGGGTCATTGTTTCACCTCGCGCGGCTGGCGGCTGAGTTCCTGCACCTGGGAGGCCGTGTCCCCGGCTTTGACTAACGCCTCACCGACCAACACGGCGCGCGCGCCCACCGCGCCCATCTGGCGCACATCCGCCCCGCTGAAAATGCCGCTCTCCGCCACCAGGGTGATCGCTGGCGGCACAAGACGGGCTAACCGGGCGGTGGTGTTCAAGTCTACCGCAAAGGTGTGCAGATCGCGGTTATTGATCCCGACTAAAAGCGGATCGATGCGCAGGGCGCGCGCGAGTTCGTCCTCGTGATGCACTTCGACCAGCACGGCTAATCCTATAGATAACGCCAGCATGTGCAGATCGGCCAGTTGAGAATCTTCCAGCGCGGCGACGATCAGCAGCACGGCGTCCGCCCCGGCAGCGCGAGCCTCGTAGATTTGATAGGGATCGATCACAAAGTCTTTACGCAGCACCGGCACATCGACGGCGGCGCGCACTGCCGCGAGGTGATCGAGATGGCCCTGGAAAAACGCCTCATCGGTCAGCACGGAGATCGCCGCCGCGCCGTTGGCGGCATAAATCCGGCCTAAAACCACCGGATCGAAGTTTTCGATCAGCACGCCTTTGGAGGGCGAAGCGTGCTTCACCTCCGCGATCAGGGCCACCGTGTCCCGGCGCAGCGCCGCGATCATGTCGCGCGCAGGAGGGGCGGCCTCGGCGCTGGAAACGACCTCAGACAAGGGGGCCGCCGCCCTGCGCGCCGCGATCTCCTCGACCTTGTGATCGAGAATCCGGTCTAACACGGTCTGGGTGCGGACAAAACGGCTACTGCTCACGCCCTAACTCCTGGCTGAAAGCGATCAGCGCGTCCAACTTCGCCAGGGCCGCGCCGCTGCCGATCACATCGCGGGCCAGGGCGATCCCGGCGCGAATATCCGGCGCTTTGCCCCCGGCGACCAGCGCTGCGCCCGCGTTGAGCAGCACGACATCCCGTTTTGCCGCGTTGACTTCGCCGCTGAGAATGCCGCGCAAAATGTGCGCGTTCGCCGCCGCATCGCCACCGAGTAGTTCGGAAATATGCGCGGGTTTGAGATCATATTCTATCGGGTCGAGTTCGTAGGTATTGACTCTGCCGTTTTCAAAGTGGCTGACCTGATTCGGGCCGGTGGTGGTCAGTTCGTCCAGATTGCCATACCCAGCGACAACAATCGCGCAGATCGCCCCCAGTTCACCCAAGACCGTCGCCAAAAACGGCGTGAGATCGGCGGCAAATACGCCCATTAACTGGCGCTGCGCTCCGGCGGGGTTAGTCAGCGGCCCCAAAATATTAAAGATCGTGCGCACAGCCAATTGGCGGCGCGGGCCGATGGCGTGTTTCATGGCGGGATGCAGTTTCGGCGCGAACAGGAAGCCGATCCCGATCTCGTCCACACAGTGCCCAACCTGCTCCGGCGAGAGGTCAAGATTCACGCCCAATTCGGCTAACACATCGGCGCTGCCGCATTTGCTGGTGCTGGCGCGGTTGCCATGTTTGGCGATACGCACCCCCGCCCCGGCGGCGACAAACGCCACCGTCGTGCTGATGTTAAAGGTGCCGGAACGATCTCCCCCTGTGCCACAGGTATCAAGCAGATCGCCGTTGGCGCGGGTTGGCACATGGATCGAATTCGCCCGCATGGCGCGCGCGCTGCCCAAAATTTCGGCTTCGGTTTCGCCCTTCATGCGCAGCCCCATCAGGTACGCCCCGATCTGGGCTTCGCTGGCTTCGCCGCGCATAATCTGGTTCATCACCGCTTCGGCTTCTTCGGCTTGCAGATGTCCGAAGCGGCTGATCACATCTATTGCTCGCATGATGTCCATTGGTCGGCTGTCCTTATCGCTGGTCGTTAGTTGTTAATTGTTAGTTTTCAGTTAAAACGGCAGTGATGCGGCGAATGGTTTTGGCCCCATCCCTTGCTAAAAACCGGGCGCAGCAAGCAGCGCCCCTACACGGGCAAATGCGCCCCCCCCTTTCTCTGCGTAGCGGGGAAAGGGGGCCGGGGGATAGGGGTAAATCCAAGCCGATCACAGCCTGTTTTCCAGAAAGTTCTGCAAAATGCGCGGGCCGAAGCGTGTCAGGATGCTCTCCGGGTGAAACTGCACGCCCACCACCGGGTACTGCTTGTGGCGCAGGGCCATCACTTCGCCCTCATCGGTGAAAGCCGTCACCGTCAGAGAATCCGCGACCGGCTCCTGTACGATCAGGCTGTGATAACGAGTCGCCTCAAACGGGCTGGGAACCCCGGTGAACAGTGCCGAATTTTTGTGATAGATCATGCTGGTTTTGCCGTGCATCAGGCGCGGGGCGCGCACCACTTTTCCGCCGAACACCTGCCCGATACACTGGTGGCCCAGGCAAACTCCCAACACCGGGATGGTTGATCCCATTTCCAAGATCACTTGCAGCGAAACACCGCCATCGTCGGGCGTTCCTGGTCCTGGCGAGATGACAATATGCGAGGGGCGCAGTTGGTTGATCTCGTCCAGCGTGATCTGATCGTTACGAACCACCTGCAAATCTGCGCCGAGTTCGCCCATCACCTGCACGAGGTTATAAGTAAAACTGTCGTAGTTATCGATCACGAGAATCATATCAGACCTTCCTCTACCTTAGAGATCGCCGACGCTACCGCGCGGGCTTTGTTCACCGATTCATCATATTCGCGCGCCGGATCGCTGTCCGCGACGATCCCGGCTCCCGACTGGAAATACACCGTATTCCCGCGCATCAACATCGTGCGGATCGTGATGCAGGTATCCATCGAACCATCGAAGCTGAAATACCCCACCGCCCCGCCGTAAGGGCCGCGCCGTGTGCCTTCCAGTTCTTCGATAATCTCCATCGCGCGCACTTTGGGCGCGCCGGAAAGCGTCCCGGCGGGAAAGGTCGCCCGCAGCAGGTCGAAAGCGCTCATGCCCTGGCGGATGTTGCCTTGCACGCGGCTGACGATGTGCATCACATGGGAATAACGCTCGATGTACATCATGTCCGGCACACTGACCGTCCCGTAATCGCAGACACGGCCCAGATCGTTACGGCCCAAATCGACGAGCATGACATGTTCGGCGCGTTCTTTTTCGTCGGCCAACAGTTCGGTTTCCATGAGTTGATCCTCGGCCTCGTCTGCGCCGCGCGGGCGCGTCCCGGCGATGGGGCGCACTGAGGCAATGCCATCCTCTAAGCGGACCATCATTTCGGGCGAGGCCCCGATCAGGCACAGATCATCATTAAAACGCAGGAAAAACATATAGGGTGAGGGGTTGAGCGCTCGCAGCGCCCGGTAAATGGTGAAGGGCGGCGCGCTGGTCTGGCGCGTGAAACGCTGCGACAACACGATCTGAAAGGCATCCCCGGCGGCGATATACTCCTTCGCGGCACGCACGTTGGCCTCATACTGCTCGCGGGTCATGTTCGAGTGGAGTTCGCCGTTCTGATCGTAATCTATCTCGTCCAGATAGGGGACCGGTTGGCCCAGCGCGTCAATGATCTGGTCGATGCGGCGCACGGCATCATCATAGGCCGCGTCGGGATCACCCGTATTGTGCGCGTTAGCGAGGACGATTAACTGATGTTTGGCATGGTCGAAGATCACCAGCGTATCGACCAGCAAAAAAGCCATATCCGGCACATTCAGATCATCGCTGGCGGTGGTGGGCAGGCGTTCGAAGTAGCGCACCACATCATAGCCTAAAAAGCCCACTGCCCCGCCGACAAAACGCGGCAGACCTTCCAGGCGGACCGGCTTCACACGTTCAAATTCGCGCTCGATGCTGTGCAGCGGGTCTTCGCCGGGAGCGAGTTCGTGAGTGGTAGTGACACCATGCCGCGTCACCGTAACGGTATTGTGCTGGACGGTGATCGTGCCTTTGGGATTTACGCCCAAAAAGGAATAACGCCCGACTTGCTCGCCACCTTCGACACTTTCCAGCAAAAAAGACTGGGTGCTGATACGGGCCAGCTTCAGATAAACCGATACTGGAGTTTCCAGATCGGCTAACAAAGCGCGATAAACAGGAACAAGGTCGCCCTGTTCAAACAAACGGTGAACGGTAGCGCGGTCGGGGACAGTCTGTACGCGCCTGCGGATCAAAGTGGGTGCAAGGGCCATCGGTTGCTCTCCTGGCGGTTATCCTGACGAAAGAATCTCCCGACTCGTTCAGGGACGAGAAGGGAGATTCCCGTGGTGCCACCCTGGTTAAGCGACCTGCCCCTGGGAAACAAAAAATCTGCGGTGAGCGCAGATTTTACAATCAGGGGAGCCAGCTTCACTCATTCAAGTACGGGAGCAGTTGTTCGATCCATGCCTACAAAATCAATGGAGACCGAACATTTACGCCGATACTCTCACCCTGATAACGGTGGTGTCTCCGGTGGGGTCTACTCATCATGAATGACCTTCGACCACACAACTCCCTGGCCCATTCCACACCTGCGTTTGTGCCACCTTCGCAGCTACCGGCGGCTCTCTGGGACATCGCTTAGGGGTGTACTCTTCCAGATCAACGTTTTTAAGATATGCCTAAAAAGGTAGCAGAAAAAGACGTGCGTGTCAAACCGTTGGGTTTGTGCAAACTGCCAATTCGGCCTCACCTGCCTACCCTGACAGC
>JACRBK010000098.1 GCA_016234525.1 Chloroflexota bacterium | reverse complement strand
CGAGCGTTTCGCAGCAGCAGGCTTTGTCGTGCTGGTGTTCGATTATCGCCATTATGGCTCCAGCGGCGGCGAACCACGCAATCACCTTGTGCCGCATGATCAACAGCAGGATATTCGTAATGCCGTGACCTGGCTGCGCGCACAGCCCGAAGTTGATCCTGACCGGGTCGGCGGCTGGGGAGTGTCATTGGGCGGATCACACATGCTCGCTGCTGGCGCTTATGATCGCCGCCTAAAAGCGGTTGTCTCGGTTGCTACCGGCCTAAATATGCTCGAAGCCATGATGGGGCGCGCCGGGTTGCAGGATTTTCTCAAGATGCTCAATGGGGATCGTGACCGCCGTTTTGTGACACGCGAAACGGCGACCTATATCCCGGCGGTATCGATGCCAGGTCAAGGCGGCGCGATGGCTTTTCCCGAAGCCTACGAGTTTTATACGGAAGCAATGAACACGGTGGCGCCGACCTATGACAACCGTATCTCACTCGAATCGATGGAGTACCTGATCGCGGATCGTTCGGCGGAGGCCGTGCCGTTGATCGCGCCCACCGCTTTGTTGATGATTCACGGCGAAAAAGATGTGATTCCCCCCGCTGCCGTGCGTGCCGTTTTTGAGCGTGCCGGAGAACCCAAAAAACTGATCGTGCTCGATTGTTTGCACACCGACTTGTATACCCGCGAACCCTGGGTCACACAGGCGGCAGACGCCTCAATTGAATGGTTCAAACGTTATCTTGTCTAGCGCGCGGGGATCATTTCACTGCGCTACCGAAACCCAAAGCTCCTCTCGCGGTCAACCAGACGGTCAGCCGGAGAGGAGCTTGTTGGATAGAAATCTCAAAATTTGGCGCGCTTACGACTCGGTGAAGTCGCCTTCGATCACATCTTCGTCAGTCGGTTCACCATGGTTGCCACCGCTGCCGTCACCACCCGGCGCGCCGCCCATCGTTGGACCGGCTGAGCCGTACATCGTCTCGCCGATCTTCTGGATCGCGACGCCCAGTTCGTCAGCGGCGCTCTTGATACGATCCATATCGGAGCCTTCGAGCGCCTTACGCACATCCGCGATCTTACCCTCGATGTGTTTGCGGGTGTCCTCAGGAATCTTCTCGCTGTAGTCGCGCAGCGCTTTTTCCGCCGTGAAGATCATCGAGTCGGCACGGTTGCGGATCTCTACCTGTTCGCGGCGCTGTGCGTCGTCGGTGGCGTGACGTTCGGCCTCTTTGACCATACGCTCGATTTCAGTTTCGCTCAAACCGCTGCTGGCTGTGATCGTGATCTTCTGCTCGCGGCCTGTCGCCTTGTCCTGCGCCTTGACATTGAGAATACCGTTCGCGTCAATGTCGAACGTCACCTCGACCTGCGGCATACCACGCGGCGCGGGCGGAATACCGTCGAGAATGAATTTGCCCAACGTTTTGTTATCCGCTGCCATCGGGCGCTCGCCTTGCAGCACATGAATCTCGACCTGAGTCTGGCCGTCAGACGCCGTGCTGAAGACCTGGCTCTTTTTGGTCGGGATGGTGGTATTACGCTCGATGATCGGCGTAGAAACACCACCCAGCGTTTCAATCGAGAGCGTGAGCGGGGTCACGTCGAGCAGCAGCACTTCTTTCACTTCGCCGCCCAACACACCCGCCTGAATCGCTGCGCCGACGGCAACGACTTCATCAGGGTTGACGCTCTTATTCGGCTCTTTGCCGAAGAATTTACGCACGGCTTCTTGCACGGCGGGCATACGAGTCATACCGCCTACTACCAACACTTCGTCTACCTGCTCCGCTTTGAGGCCCGCATCTTCGAGCGCGCGGCGGCAGGGAGTGATCGACCGTTCGATCAGGTCCGCCACCAGGCTTTCGAGCTTGGCGCGCGTCAGGGTGATATTCAGATGTTTGGGGCCGCTGGCGTCCGCCGTGATGAAGGGCAGATTAATCTCCGCCGCCATCGTGGTCGACAGTTCTTTTTTGGCATTCTCTGCGGCTTCTTTCAAACGTTGGAGCGCCTGACGATCTCCCCGCAGATCAATCCCCTGTTCTTTCTTGAACTGATCCGCGATCCAGTCAATGATCCGCTGGTCGAAGTCATCGCCGCCCAAGAAAGTATCGCCGTTCGTCGAGCGCACTTCGATCAGGCCCGCGCTGACATCCAAAATCGAAATATCGAACGTCCCGCCGCCCAGGTCGTACACGGCCAGGACTTCGTCTTTTTTCTTATCCATGCCATACGCCAACGATGAAGCTGTCGGTTCGTTGATGATACGTTTGACATCTAACCCCGCGATACGACCCGCGTCTTTGGTGGCCTGACGCTGACTGTCGTTGAAGTACGCCGGGACGGTGATCACCGCTTCGGTCACTTCTTCGCCCAAATAGGCTTCGGCGTCGGCTTTCATCTTTTGCAGGATCATCGCCGACACTTCCGGCGGGCTGTAGGCTTTGCCGCCCAGGTGGACGCGCACATCGCCGTTTGGCGCGGCGCTGACCTTATACGGGACCAGTTTGAGCGCGCGCTGCACTTCGGGATCGTCAAATTTGCGTCCCATAAAACGTTTGATCGAAAAGACGGTGTTTTCAGGGTTCATCACAGCCTGGCGGCGCGCTAACTGCCCCACCATACGCTCACCCTGTTTGTTCATTCCGACGACTGACGGAATCAGCCGCCCGCCTTCTGAGGATGCAATCACAGTCGGTTCGCCGCCTTCCATGACAGCAACGACTGAGTTCGTGGTCCCCAAGTCAATCCCTAGAATTCTTCCCATAGTTATTCACCTCAATATGAATTACAGTGTTACAGATTCACCACTGGATAATGACTAGTCTACTCCGCCACGCGGACCATCGCCGGGCGCAGCACACGCTCGCCCTGCAAATATCCCCGCTGCAAAACCTGGGTAATCGTGCCACTGGCGGCCTCTGAATCCGTATCCACGCTAATCGCTTCGTGGAAGTTGGGATCAAATGCCTGGCCGAGCGCGTTTATTTCCGATACGCCCTGGTCCTCTAAGAATTTCTCAAATTTGCGCTGGATCAACGCGATCCCTTCGAACCATTGAGTCTTGTTCTCAGCAGGGACGGCGCTCATCGCCCGATTAAAGTCATCCAGCACCGGCAGCAGTTTAAACAGCACACTCCCGGCGATTACCTGGGCTTGTTCTGCCTTTTCACGCTCCACACGCCGCTTATAATTCTGGAACGTGGCGCGCTCGCGCTGCAAACCGTCGAGATATTCAGCGGCGCGCGACTCAGCCTGCTGAAGCCGGGATTCAAAAGAATCGGCGACGGGGGCCGTTTCGACCTCCGGCAGTTCGGCGGCGGCTTCTTCGACAGCTTCAATGTCGGCCTGGGTTGTGTCGATTTCTGGCTGATCTTCGGCCATGATTTCAGGTTCTCTTTTCGAGTGTCGCTTTTTGGCACTCACCGATAATTCCTCCGTCAAGAACGCAACATAAAACGCTGCATTATTGTGCAGCGTTCATAGTGTAGCCCATGAGTAATAGAAATCCATTAGCAAAGCGCAGGAATTCTGTAGATAATACCTGGCGCTTTTTTAACCCACAAAACTCAGCGAGACTAAAGCCGTGCCTGAGCATGGAATCGACAGAAAACCGACCATCAATTCGGTGTTCATCGTGGTCGGGCTGGTGACGTGCAGATACCAGACCGCATACATATCGGTATCGTATGTCGGCATGTTGGCGGTGTAATAGCCCGGGGATTGCCGGGTTCCAGGGAAGGTGTCCCACCCATCGTTAATCGTCAAGGTGTCGCCGCCCCCTGATACGAAGATCGAAACGCGGCCCAGATTTGAATCGAAAGGAACACGTATCGTATCGCCGCCTTCGCAGCTCATCAGCAGTTCATCCGCCGTCGTCCCATACCATGTGCCGCTCCGGGGAACAAGGTTAACATCCCCTGCCGCCGCGGGCGGCGCGGGCGGAGCGTTGGGATCGGTAGTCCCTGGGTTCGGCGTAGGAACTGTCTGGACAAAACCCGGCGCGGGCGCGATGATGCCCCCAGCCTGAGTCTGCCCAATCAAATTGCAACTGCCCGT
>JACRBK010000097.1 GCA_016234525.1 Chloroflexota bacterium | reverse complement strand
GGATCACATCTTCGGGGCGGCTGATTTGGGCGTGCCGGTCATTGCCCACACGTTGACCGCAGACCGCCTCGCCATCATGGCCGGTTATGACTGGAGCGACGCCGCGGTTGACGAGCGCATCAAAACCGGCGAAGAAGTCATCGAGTGCGCACGCGATATCAAGATTGAGCTGCCCGAACCACGCCACGTAACGATTGCCGTGCCCGATCTGGTATTCCAGACCACTCTCGATGTCCATCTGGGCGGCGGCGTCATCTGCCATATCCAGCACGTGGGCGGCGACCACTCCGCCGACTCGTCGGTGATAATGATTGAACCCGACAAGGTGCTGTTCTTGGGGGACTGCTTATATGAGGCCAGCGCCTACCACCCAGCACGGTATTACACCCGCAAACGATTGTATCCGCTGCTGGACACGCTGGTCGGTTTTGACCCCCAATATATCGTCGAAGGCCACACGCCGGAGGTAATGCTCCGCGCGGAATTTGGCACCCTGGCGAACCAATTACGCCGCGCCGGAAAGCTAGTTGAACAGTTCGGTGCAGATGAAGCCGCCATACGGGCCGCGGCTCAAACCGAAACCGGCCAGGAACCGGATGAGGACATGCGGGAAATCATCAGCAGCTTTATTATCGGGCGGGCATTTGAGGCGATCTAAAGTCGTCTAGCCTGGCGGCATAGCCCGTTCGAACCGGTTTTCTCCTGACTTTCGCGGGGATATCTCGTTACGTGAAATTCATTAAAAAGGATCTTTTCACCAAAATCTGGTTAATAGAAATCCAAACCAACGCTTCTTGCCGTATGTATGTGTGTAGCTCTATCTGGGCTGCAACTAATTCAGACATACGGAGGGAAGTACCATGTCTCGAAAATCGATGCTTGTTGTTGTGTTTGCTGTAACGACAACTGTGCTGTTTGCCATTCTTATCGGGCTATCAGCCGTTGGCGCGCAGGATATGGCCCCTACAGTTCAGTTGGGTGGTAACGAAGAACTCGGTCCGTTCCTGGTTGATGCTCAAGGGATGACGCTCTACCTGTTTACCGCCGATACCCCCGGCGTGAGCAACTGCACCGGTGACTGTCTGGTCAATTGGCCAGCGCTGGTGGTACCAGAAGGTGAAGTCCCTACGCTGGCAGCGGGGGTTCCGGGCAGATTGGGAGTCATCCAACGAGCGGATGACAGCACGTTCCAGGTTGTTTTTAACGGTATGCCGTTGTATTACTGGGTCAACGATATGGCCCCCGGAGACGCCACAGGGCAGAACGTCGGCGAGAAGTGGTTTGTCGTCAAACCAGCCGATGTATCACTGGGCGGTAACGCCGAACTCGGCTCGTTCCTGGTCGGCCCGAATGGTATGACTTTGTATCTCTTTACCGCCGATACCCCCGGCGTGAGCAACTGCACCGGTGACTGTCTGGTCAATTGGCCGCCCCTGCTGGTCCCAGAAGGCCAGCAGCCTACGGTACTGCCCGGTCTTGCAGGCACCGTGGCGACCATCGAACGGGACGATGAAACCTATCAGGTGACCTATAATGATATGCCGCTGTACTATTGGGTCAATGATATGGCTCCTGGAGACGCCACCGGACAGAATGTCGGCGAGAAATGGTTTGTCATCCAGCCTCCGACCCTGGGAGTAGGCAGTAACGATACGTTGGGATCATTCCTGGTGGGGCCAGATGGAATGACTTTGTACCTGTTTACCAATGATACCCCAGGGGTAAGCAACTGCTACGACGACTGCGCCGTCAGATGGCCGCCCCTGTTGGTCCCGGATGGGCTACAGCCCACCGCGGCTGAAGGTATCTCGGGCATGTTGGGCGTAACCGAACGCACGGACGAAACCTACCAGGTAACCTATAACGATATGCCGCTGTATTACTGGATCAAAGATGTGGTTCCTGGAGACGCCACGGGGCAGAACGTTGGCGAGAAGTGGTTTGTCATCGATCCTCTAGCCGCGCCAGTGACTGAGGAACCGACGACCACTGTTTTGAATGGTGCTGAGTTGGTCGAGACACGCTGCACGGTTTGCCATTCGCGCGAGCGGATCGACAACGCCACCAAGGATCGCGCGGGCTGGGAAACTACTGTGAGCCGCATGGTCGAAAACGGAGCGCAGCTTACCGCAGAAGAACAAGCCGCGGTCATCGATTACTTGTCCAGCAACTGATAGAACCTGATTGGCTGGTCTGAGTTAAAAAACGAGGCCCTGTGTTCGAACACAGGGCCTCGTTCGTTGGCAATAAAAAGGCGTGTGGTTTAGCTCAATGGTACGCTTAGAACACGCGGACCGGTGGGACGATCTACCAGAGGGCTACCTCCGGCAGGCTCAATGGATACCCCTACGCTTCGATAGGCAGCAGCGGGCTGGTCAAAGGGAACCCGGAGATACACCGCCTTTTGCGAGGGGTCAGGCTGAAACAGCCCGCCGCTGGCGCGTGTTCCGCTGTCGTCGATCAGCCACATTTGATAGATCTGGTCAGGAGCGGTGGGCGGCAGATCCCAGATGCACAAGACGGCATACTCACCATCCAGAGAGACGACCATATTGCCGTAGACCGCTTCGTTCATTTCACTTGGAATAAGGGTATATTGACTCGAACCAGACTGCCTCTTAAGTTCGTAATACAGCTCCTTTGCGCTGGCTATCTGAACCGAGTCGTCTGTTGGGCCTAACTGGAGCAAAACTACAGCCAGCAACACCATCGTGATCAGCGCGGCGGCAGCGAGAAACCAAACGCTGCGACGTCTCGACGGTTTTTGGATCGGTTCTGGCTTCGGGGCGACCGATTTGACTGCGCCATTTCCGCTCGATCCAGCCGCCAATCGTTGGCGTAAATCGGCTTGCAAATGCTTAGGAGCAGGACGAAGAGGCGCCAGTGCCACTAAGTGATTCGCGACCATCCGATAGTCGGCCAAAATCGCTTGCGCTTCTGGATCATGTTGAAGCCATGCTTCAAATTCGGCGCGCTCGTTTTCATCCAGTGCGTCAATTGCATAGGCCGGTATGAGATTAAGTAATTCCTCTCGTCTTTTCGCTGCCATTTTTTTGATATATCCGCTTTACTGTGATCGGTTCACACAGTTCGTATACTATTAGAATACGTTTATTTGTCCTGGTTTGGATCGTTGGACGACCCGACCAACCATGCTTCTCGGAGCTTTTGCATACCCAAACGGATACGGGTCTTAATCGTCCCTACCGGCTGGCTGAGATAGTCGGCAATCTGGCCGTGTGACATCCCATGAAAGTAGGCCAACTCGATCACCTGGCGCTGCTCGTCCGGTAGTTCATGCAATACCGCGACCAGCGTGCCTTTCAAATCGGCATCTTCACCCGATCCCAGGATATTTTCCCAACGCTCAATATCACTATCCATATACACCGGGTCTTGCATCGGGTCGTGCTGATATTTGCGATGCACATCGATGGCCAGTCGGCGCGTGATGGTCAACAACCAGGTCACAAATGAGCCTTTGGCCGCGTCATAAGTTTCGGCTTTATACCATAGGCGCATAAAGGTGTCTTGTGTAACTTCCTCAGCCGACAATGGATCATTGAGCACCCGACAGGCGATGGAGTACACCAGATTGGCATACTGCTCATGCAAGGTCAGGAGTGCTGATTCGTTACCGGCTTGTATTTGCGCCAGAAGTTCAGCAAGGTTTGGACTCATAATTAGAAAAAGTTCTCTCGTAAGGAACCGTTGGGTCCGTGATAGATTTGCCTAAGACTATACCACAACACGCACTTGTCAACCGAGTGGAAAAGACCTGCGAGATAATAGCTGCTGTGATAGTACTAACGCACGGAGTACTCATAAGCCAAATCGGGAGGCACCCCCACCCGTGTTTGGTGAGGGTGCATGGCTCTCACCGTTAGGTGAGCGTCAGTGCAATGACCGACATGGGCGGAAGCGTAAACTTTAGATCACTGCCGTCCAGTGTCGCTCCATTGAATTGAACAGGTATAACCGTATGGGGTGATGCGAATGTATTGAAGGAATTCATTGACGCGGCAGTGAGCACCCGCCCGGTCACACGGGTGGCCGTTGTCCCATGCAGGCTGCAAAACAGATCAGCCGGTTGGTTTGGATTCAGGTTGCAGGCTGTGACGAGTATCTCACCCCTGCTGTTCCGCGACGCTGAGGCGCTGACCTGCGGAATGGCATCACCGTTAAAGACATAATCCTGGCCTTGCAACAAGATAGGCAGCCGGGCAGCATCCTGATGCCCCTTGAACATCTCAAACACATGGTAGGTCGGCGTGAGCAGCATTTTTTCGCCTTCCGTCAATATCATCGCCTGGAGCACATTCACCGTTTGCGCGATGTTTGCCATGTGGACACGGTCACAGTGTTCATGGAAGATGTGGAAAGTCACACCGGCCAACACGGCATCACGCAGCGTATTTTGTTGATACAGAAAAGCCGGGTTTGTGCCCGGTTCCGCCGCGTGCCACGTGCCCCATTCATCGACGATGAGGCCGACACGTTTGTCAGGATCGTAATGATCCATAATGGCGCTGTGTTGGCTAATGAGGGTGTCTATAAACAGAGCCTTTTTTAATAAGGTGAACCATTCGGATTCGTCAAATTGGGTGGCCGATTTTTTGTCATTCCACTGTATCAGGCTGTAATAATGCAGCGAAAGCCCTTCCATTCGGGCCGCCGCTTCCCGCATGAGCACCGTTGTCCAGTGATAATCGTCGTCGTGTGGGCCACCGGCGATCCGGTATAATTTGCCTTCATTGAAGTGGCGACAATAGGTGGCATAGCGCCGGTATTCATCTGCGTAGAATTCAGCGCGCATATTCCCGCCGCAG
>JACRBK010000611.1 GCA_016234525.1 Chloroflexota bacterium | reverse complement strand
ATCACCGGCTCGACGGGGGCGGCTTTCTTGGCGGCGGGCGCTGCCATTTTCGGCTTGGCCGGTGGGGCAGTCTCAACAGCGGCGATCCCCGATTCGACGGGTGCAGCGGCGGCGGCGGCTGGGGCGGCCTCTACAACAGCGATCACCGGCTCGGCGGGCGCTAACTCCATTGGGGTATGAACTACCACTTCCGGCTCAGCCTGAGCGGTCACAGGTTCAGCGGCGGCGTGTTCTTCATGCCCAGTGAAATGGGGAGTTTTGAGATCGTCGAAATTTTTCCAGGGGCGCACAAAATAAAACCAACCGGCGACCCCTAACACCACCAGCGCCAGCCCGACGATCAACAGGCTGATGGAGAGATTATCGGACGCGCTTCCTACACCGATCAGGAAAAGCGCCACAATCGCCAGTGCGATCCCGGCCCCGGCGACATAGGCCATGATCTGTTCGTTAAAAGACAATTTATCTTGTGCAGGCACGGCAACCCTTCCGTTCTTGATCCTAAGACAAGATCCGCGATTTAATTCTGGGGAATGCGATGCCCTATTTTGCCACAGATCGCCCCGAAACGACAAAACCCGCCAGAATCGTTATACTTAACGCGCCCAAAGCGTCATGATCGGCTGTGCCGTCCGGTAAGTTAACCTGCTGTGCGGAGAATGGACTGGCCCTATGGACGAAAAAATCCTCCTTTTTATCCTGGTCGGGTTTATGGCGCAGATCGTCGATGGCACATTAGGCATGGCGCATGGGGTGATTTCAGCAAGCTTCTTGCTCGGCCTGGGGGTGACTCCGGCAGGGGTGAGCGCGAGTGTGCATACCACCAAGGTTTTCACTACCTTCGCTTCGGGCATGTCGCATTGGGGATTCGGCAATGTTGACCAGTCGTTGGTCAAGCGGCTGGTGATTCCGGGCGTGGTGGGTGGCGTGTTGGGGGCGCTGGTGTTGAGCGCGCTGCCAGGAAAATCGCTGACGCCGTTCGTATCGTTTTATCTGCTGCTGATGGGCGTGCGCATTTTGGCGAAGGCGCTCGAAAAGCCGCATGATGTGAAGATTCCGATCAATCTGTTTCCCCTGGGCATGACGGGCGGGTTTCTCGATGCGATTGGCGGCGGCGGCTGGGGGCCAATTGTGACATCGACCCTGATGGCAAACGGCCATACGCCGCGCCTGATTATCGGCTCGGTCAACATGGCCGAGTTTTTTGTCTCATTGGCGCAGACCCTCACGTTTATTCTTACCATTCGTTTGACTCACTGGGACGCGATTCTTGGGCTGATTCTGGGCGGGGTGTTGGCAGCGCCGCCCGCCGCGTATCTCTGCAAAAAACTGCCGGTGCAACCCCTGATGGCGGCGGTGGGATTGCTGATTATCGTCATCAGTGTGCGCACGATGGCACTGGCGTTCTAAAAATTCAATTGGCATTAAAAACAAAATTTATTTATCCTTCTATGTTAAGGAAAGGAGATTAGTATGGATTCCTTAACGAGAGAAGCTTTAACTGCTTTGCTTGAAACAGAAGGTGAGTGGTGTGTCTCGGTTTTACTGCCCACGATGCGCACCGGCACTGAGGTCCAGCAGAATCCGATCCGCTTTAAAAATTTAGTTCGTGAGGCGGAAAACCAACTGGCGCAGTTAAACGTGCGCACCCCCGACATCGAAACGCTGCTCAAACCCGCTCATGCCCTGCTCAACGATGCCGAAATCTGGCGACAGATGGGTGATGGGATGGCTTTTTTCTCTGCTCCTGGTTATTCCAGCGCGCTGCGCTTGCCGGTTCATTTTGATGAACTGGTCGTGGTCAAACGTCGTTTTCATCTCAAACCGCTGTTGGAACTGCTAAGCAACGATGGACAGTTTTTTGTGTTGGCGCTCAGCCAGGACCGAATACGGCTGCTCGAAGGGACGCGCCACAGTGTAAGCGAGCTAGACCTGACTCGCGTGCCGGAGAGTCTGTCGGCAGCGCTGGAATATGAGCGTCCCTCGCGCGCGCTGCGAATGGCCCCGGTGGGGCTGCATGGTTTCGGCGGAGGTGAGGAGGAAGAAACCAAGCTCGACATCCTGCGCTATTTTAAGATGGTTGATAAAGGGGTGCGCGACCTGTTTGGTGAGCGGCGCGCGCCGCTGGTCTTGGCCGGGGTAGATTATCTGCTGCCGATCTACCGCGAAGCCAACACCTATCCCCATTTATTAGATGGTGGTTTAACCGGCAGCCCGGAAGCGTTAAACGCAAAAGAACTGCATCAGCGTGCCTGGGAGGTTGTCAAACCCTATTTTGAAAAGAATCAGAAAGAGCAGGCCGACCTGTTTTTGCAGTTAGCCGGTCAGAATGCGGATCGCGCCAGCACCGATCTGAAACAGGTGGTGCAGGCCGCGCATGAAGGCCGGATCGCGGCGCTGTTTGTGGCGCGGGGCGTGCAAGAATGGGGAGTCTACCGGGCGCACAGCCATAATGTGCATGTCCACCCCACGCAGCAGCCGGGCGATCATGATCTGCTCGATCTGGCGGCGGTGCAAACCTTTGCCAGCGGTGGTGACGTCTATATCATGGATCAGGATGGCGTGCCGGGCGGCCAGAGTTTCGCGGCGATCTTCCGCTATTAACCCCAATTTCGGGAGTGACGGTATAATTCACCCCCGAAGTGTTGTGTTTTCTTCCGCAAAGGGAAACTATCCCTTTGCGGTTCTTTTTGAAAGGCGGTTTGATCCGGTGTCAAAAATCCTGGTATCCGGTTTGATCAACATCGAAACTACCGTCAAAATCGATGGTTTTCCGATCACGTATACCCCGGTGCGCTATCCATTTTTTGGCGTGAACAGCAGTGTGTCAGGCGTGGGCTATAACATCGCCAAAGCGCTGACAACGTTGGGGCTGCCGGTGCATTTTTTGTCGATGGTCGGGCGTGATCTGGCGGCGCAGAACGTGTATGCGCAGTTGAAGGCCGATCAGATTCCGTTTGGGTTCGTGATCAGTGAATTGGAGCAAACCTCCTGTTCCGCGATTCTGTACGATCCCAGCGGCAGACGGATGATCAATGTAGACCTGAAAAACGTGCAAGAACGCGCTTATCCGCCGGTATTGTTCGAGCAGGCGGCGCAGGATGTTTCGCTAGCGGTCTTATGTAACATCAATTTCTCGCGCCCGTTTTTGTCTCAGATGCGCGAACGCGGCGTGCCAGTGATCACCGATGTGCATACGATCTCAGACCTCGACGATTCGTATAACCGCGATTTTATGGCGGCGGCGAACATCTTGTTTATGAGTGATGAGCGCCTGCCCTGCCCGCCCGAAGACTGGGTGCGGCTGCTGTGGGATCGAAACTGGGCAGAGATCGCGGTGGTCGGTCTGGGATCACGCGGGGCGCTGCTGGCGGTGCGCCGCGACAATATGATCCAGCATATCCCCGCCGTGCAGACGCGCCCGGTGGTTAATACCATTGGGGCCGGGGACGCGCTTTTTTCGTCATTTGTGGCGGTCTATCACCAGACCGGTGATCCGTATCTGGCGATCCGTAAAGCGGTGGTGTTCGCGTCCTATAAGATCGGCACGGCGGGCGCTGCCGATGGTTTTCTCGATGCAGCGGGCCTGGATCGTCTGTTTGCGGAAGTGTCCGCGCGTGTATAATGGGTAAAATAACCTCACCCCCTACCCCCTCTCCAACCGAGTTGGAGAGGGGATGACAGCCGGAGATTCTCCCCCTTTCTCTGCGCAGCGGGGAAAGGGGGTTGGGGGGATAGGGGTAAAACTGGGCGCAGCGGCGCCACGCCCCTACTTTTGATGAAAGCTGTATTCAAGGAGGAAATGATGCGCAGCCGCTTAAAAGGGATGCTGATCGTGTTGGCGCTGGCGCTGGTGTTGGTGGCGGTTCCCGCGCAGGCACAGGACGGCGGTGGATTAACTGAGGAAGAATCTCTGCTGCTGGATCGAGTCTTTGAGGCGCGCGAAATCTATCGCGGCTGGTCCAGTTATGTAGAGCAGGGCAGCGGCGTGCAGACGCGCGAAGTGTCGCTGAAAATCGGAAATACCCCGCAAACCCAATCCACTGTTGCCACGTGGGAGCGCACCTCGACCATCATTCGCCAGGACAATGATATGAATATCCAATCGTCGTTAGCGGTGACGATTGATAATACCCGGTTTGGCGGGGGAGTGGAGAGCTACACGGTGAATGCGGACGTGCGGCGCGTGGACCAGCAGTTATACGTCAGCGCGGCATATGAGGGTGAGAGTCAGCCGGACTGGCCTGCACTGCCCGACGGTTGGGTGCAGGTGCAAAAGATCAGCGATTGGTCCGGTTTCCAAGACCTGAACCTGGGCGATTATTTGCAGCAGGCTACCCCGTTTGATAACCCGGAACGCTTAAAAGAGGCGTCCCCAACGGTGACGCTGGAAACCGGGACCCTGGACGATGGCACGCCTGTTGAGATTATCACCGTCGAACTGGGCGTTGAGGCGATCCAGTCGTTGTTTAACACCAGCGTGGTTGATCCGTCGGTTACGGCGATGATCATCAGCCT
>JACRBK010000096.1 GCA_016234525.1 Chloroflexota bacterium | reverse complement strand
CGCGGACACGACAGCGCAGCGCCGTTTGCGTCTTCCCCTGGTAAAAGGTGTGAAGACGCATTGATTCGGCGGCAGGCTTTTTAGCCTTTTCGAGCAGTTCCTCTTTCGTGACCTGCTTATCAACCATTATCCTCTCCTATGAATTAAAATATATTTGGCGGAGGCCGGTGTTTTCGTCAATTAATTTCATTATATAGGGAAATATGTCATATTCGGCTATTCAGGGTACACAAAGCAGAAAGGTTAATGGATAAAGCGTTTTTGTCAGGAGACCAGATGAAAATGCAGTTGTTGAACATCCTGATAGTGACCGCCGTTGGTGATCAGGCGATAGCCTTGTTCTTTAAGCCCAAGTTCTTCTACCAGGCTGCTCACGATCTGAAAAACCTCTACGAGCAGCAGACCGTCCTCGGCGGTGAGGTCTACCATACTCGCAATACTTTTTTTAGGAACAATCAGGATATGGACCGGATACTGCGGACGAGGGTGATAAAAGGCCAGCAGGCGCGGGGTTTCTCGTAGACGTTCAACCGGGATAAGAAAACTCATATGGCTAAAGACTCCCCGTATAATCAACGCGCCAAATCTCGACCTGGCGATAGTGAATAACCAGCGATTGAGTGCTGACCTGAGTGAACGCATAACCATCCTGTGAAGGTGAATTACGCCAAAATTGGGCCGCGCTGCGACAAGTGCGGCCCAATTTACATGGATGAGTCTATAGTTTTTAAGCGCCGGCCACTTTGACTGACTCCACCGCCCGGCGCAGACTCTCGTCAAAGGGGGGCAGGACGATCCCAACTTCGGTGATCAGCCCGGCGAGATATTTTTGCGGGGTGATGTCAAAGGCGGGGTTGCGCACCCGGTAGGTGTGCGGCACGATCTCGCAGCCATACGGGGCGCGCACTTCTGCCGGATCGCGCAGTTCAATCGGGATCGCGTCACCGTTGGGCATGGTCAGGTCGACGGTGGACAGAGGGAACACGGAATAACACGGAATGCGATTTTCGCGCGCCAATACCGCGATCTGATAAGAGCCGATTTTGTTCACTACGTCGCCGTTCGCCGCGACACGATCCGCGCCATACAACACGAGATTGATCTCGCCGCGCCGCATGAAATATCCCGCCGCTGTATCGGGCAGAATCTCGTAAGAGATGCCCAACTGCTCACATTCCCAGGCACTCAGGCGTGCGCCTTGCAGCCGGGGGCGAGTTTCATCGAGCAGCACATGAATCTTTTTGCCCTGTTCGTATGCCATACGGATCACACCAAGCGCTGTGCCATAATCCACTGTCGCCAGCATCCCGGTATTGCAGTGATGCAAAATCGTATCGCCGTCTTTGATCAATTCCGCACCGTGTTCGGCGATCCGTTTGTTAGTGGCGACATCTTCATCGGCCATGCGCTGTGCTTCGGCGAGCAGGGCGACGCGAATATCGTTGGCCCGGTCGTGACTCTCGTCGCGCGCCTCCACCATCATATGATCAACGGCCCAGGCGAGATTAACCGCCGTCGGACGCGCTTTTTTGAGGATCACCGCCGCGACTTCCAAAAATTCGAGCAGGCTGCCCACGTCCAGGGCAGGACACTGGCGCGCCGCTAACGCCATCGCAAACGCCGCCGATACGCCAATCGCCGGGGCGCCGCGCACGACCATCTCGGAGATCGCCTGGGCTACCTCGCGGTAATCATCAAATTCGACGTAGGATAGTGTCCAAGGAATCTGGCGCTGGTCCACCATCCGTACACGATTATTCTCGGTCCATTCCACAGTGCGCATAGTTTTGTCCTAAAAAGTAATGAACTTCCTAAACCTCTCCACAGCCTGAGTCTAATCGGTATCGGCGGGGTCGTCAAACCAACGGGCGGGGATCATTTATCCCTATCCCCCTTTCCGCGCTGCGTAGAGCAAGGGGGAGCCTATTGATTTTGTAGGGGCGAGGCTTGCCCTGCCCAATGGGTGAAGTTCAAGAGCGGCCTCACCCCCTACCCCCTCTCCAACCGGGTTGGAGAGGGGACCGCCGCCGAGCGGGTTTGTGTAGGGGCGCTGCTTGCTGCGCCCGATTTTTCTCTTTCTCAGTGGCGAAAACTATTTTTGACATTCTGAGCCAGTTCGATAATATAGTGGACGCGACGTATAGTTTTATACGAAACGTCTACTATCATACGTTAAGGATACACTTAAAATGGCCGATGTTCCTTCCCGTCACGAACAGCGCAAGGCCGCGACTCGCCAGAGTCTGCTCGATGCGGCCCGCGATGTGATCGCCGCCAAAGGGTATAACGAGACGGAGATTCTCGACATTACCGAAGGGGCCAATGTAAGCAAGGCTACCTTCTATAAACACTTTGTCAACAAAGAAGACTGTGTGCGCGAACTGATGCAGCAGGGTTTTGATGCCCTGGTCGCGCAGATCAACAGCGTGGATCGCTCGAACCTGTCGACGCCCGATTGGGTCCGGCAGAGTTTTGAGCAGGCGTTTCAATGGGCCGACGCTCACCGTGTTTTTTTGCTGCTGATGGTGGGCGGAGCCGCTTCACCGTCGCTGAACACCTTCGGGCGGAATTATATGGTCGAAGTGACACGGCAGCAGCTTAACTCTCACTTTACCGCAAGAGATACCACTCCGCGTTTTCCGGCTGACATCGAAGCTCAGATTGTCACAGGCATTATGGTCCAACTGCTGGGTTGGTGGTTAGAAAACAATACCGGCTATTCGGCAGCGGACATGGCTCAATTTATCCAGCTTGCGCTCAAACACGGAACCCGCATTTCACCCTGACTCTGGCGCGGCGGCGCGCCCGTACAACAACAATTTGTGGCTGGAAGCTAAATTCACTCGGAGGCTTGTCATGGTTTTTGCACGGATCGGGCATTTCGCCACTCGCTATCGCATCCCTATCATTGTGGCGTGGATCGCTGCCGCGATCCTGGTCACGCTGATCGCGCCGAACATTGAAGATGTCGCCAGTTCCGACACCGCCGATTTTCTGCCCGCCAACGCGCCCTTTGCCCACGCAGAAGCCGTGTATCAGGCCACCTTTCCTGACGATTTTGCACCTGGCAGTTCGGTGATCGTGGTCGATGCACGCGCGACGGACGGCGTACTCAACCTGGATGCGCCTACCTTCGCGGAGCAAATCGACACCGAAGCCGGGCGGTTTATTGTCGCGCTGGGCGACTGGCTGAACAGCCCGGAAGCCCCGGCAGGGATTCAGGCGGTCATGCTGCCCACCTCGTCACCGACCACCGCCGCGCTGATGATCGCTTCGGAAAAAGGCGAGGACCCGGCGCTGGCGAATAAGGTGGCGCTGGTGCGGGTAGATATGAACAGCAGCCCCACCGAAGACGAGACAAAAGAAGCCGTTAATCAGATTAACGCCTGGATGGAGGACAACCGTCCCAGTTCGATCCAGGCTTACCAGACGGGCGCATCACCCATCGTCAACGATACGACGGAATCGATCAAAACCAGCGTGGACCGCACGATCTGGGTGACGGTGGTGCTGGTGGTGCTGATGCTGCTGGCGGTCTACCGATCCCCGATCAGCCCGCTGATCCCCCTGCTGGCGGTCACCCTGGCCTATTTGATCACACGCGGGATCGTCGCCACGCTGGGCGAACACACCATGACGATCACCTCCTATGCCAATATTTTGCTGGTGGTGGTGATGTACGGCGCAGGGACGGATTACTGTCTGTTTCTGATCAGCCGCTTCCGCGAAGAAATGGCCGATCTGCCGCAGGTGGAAGAGTCCACCGCCCACACCGTTCACCGGGTCGGGGAGACAATCACCAGCAGCGCGGGCACGATTTTTGTCGGTTTCATGTCGATGATGTTTGCCGAAATGGGGATTTTTAACACCAGCGGCCCCGCCCTGGCGATTGGGATTGTGCTGTCGTTGGCGTCTGGCCTGACGTTGGTCCCGGCGCTGCTCGCTACCCTGGGAGATCACGCCTTCTGGCCGAACAAAGCCACCCACCGCGCGAACGGGCGGCTGTATGAGATCACCTCAAAATGGGTCAGCCTGCGCCCGCTGATCGTGATCCTGGTCATTGTGGCGATCATGGCTCCCTTTTCGATCTACGGCATCAACCAGCCGGTGAGTTATGACATTCTCGCCGATCTGCCGGATGATAAACCCGCCGTCGTGGGCTTTAAGCTGATGAAACAAAGCCTGGGCGCGGGGAATGTCATGCCGCTCACGGTCGTTGTCACCGGGCGCGATCCGCAGCAGATTGCCGCCGATATTGTCCACCTGACGGACGAACTCGCCGCCCTGCCGGGCGTGCGGGACGTGCGCGGGCTGGATGATCCATTGGGGCAGCAGAACGGCTCAATCCGCGACCTGCTGCAAGTGAACGGGCAGTTGGCGCTGGCGCTGACGATGATGGAGTCAGGCGGAACGATGATCGACCCGGCGACGTTGGGCGCAGCACTAAACGGCGTGCAGGATTATCTCGATCTGCTGGCGGCGGAGTTCCCCGAAGTGGCGGATGATCCGAATCTGTTGGTGATCCGCGACCTGCTAGATCACCCGCTGCAACTGGCGACGCGCCAGGAGGATCTCAACACGGCGCTGGCGGGCTTGATGGCCCGTTTCGAGACGGTGGAGAATCCCTACCTGATGCCCACTGCCCTCGCCGGGATGCTGCCGGAATCAGACAATGGGTTCAGCCCGGCGGTGCTGGAGCAACTTAACCAAACCTATCTTGCCGAGCAGGCCACGGCCTTTAAGCTGGATGTGGTCCTGGTTGATTCGGCGTCCAGTTTTGAGGGTATGGATACCCTGACGGACATCCGGCACACGCTCAAACCGTATCAGAATCGCGGGGAAGCGGTGGTCAGCGGCGGGGCGGCGATCAATACCGACATCCGCGATACGATGAGCCGTGATCTGCTGCGCGCGATTGGCTTCGTGTTGATCGGAAT
>JACRBK010000609.1 GCA_016234525.1 Chloroflexota bacterium | reverse complement strand
GATACGCAACAGCAGGAGGAAAAATGACCACCTACCCAGACCTGGACTGGAACAGCCTGAATTTTGTGCGCAGCCACCTGTATGGCAGGCTGGTGACTCCGCTCACTCATGCGTTGGGCTGCCTGGCGATTGCACAGCATGTCCCCGCTGTAGACAACCTGGAACAACACCGTCGCGCCGGGTACAGCCTGGAACTGGCGCTCAACCTGATCAAAGCGTGGTCAGCCCTGATCCACGTCCAGAGCGGTCAGGCGATCCAGGAGGATCAGCGGCGCATGATCACGCCCGGCACGCTGCCCGGCTGGCTGGTGGATCATCTCAACACCCAAACGGCGTTTAAGGCCGAACACAAACACACCATCTTCGTCCACGCCGAAACATTTTATGAGACGCTGATTCTGATCGCAGAGATCGCCGCCAAAGCCGGGACGCTTAAAATGCTGCTGGTGGAGGATGCCAAAGGGGAAACCGCCGGGGTATGGGTGCGCGCCGTGTTCGATCCGCCTTCGTCGGGAGCCTATACAGGCCTTCCGGCGTTAATCACCCGGCTGGATCTGCAAGACCCGGTAGAGCGCGCGATGATGATGCAGCTTCAAGTCGTCCAAGACCTATGTGCGATCAACAGGGTGTGCCTGCGGGTGCAGACCAATACGCATACCGGCGAACAGGCATTAGCGGTGCAGTTTTCCGCCGCGCCTGCTCGCCCTGCTGAGTTTTTGCCGTGTGGTGATCCTCTGCAAGCGATCCCCACGCTCGACCCGGCACAGGAACAGCCTGCCGCTGCCGATTCTGCTCCGACCCCCGCGCCGCCCGTACTCACCGAAGCCGAAAACGCGCCCGAAACGTTGATTGTTCCACCGCTGGGCCTGCGCGAGTCGCTGCTGGCGATGCTGATGGAAACGCAGATACCTGCTGCCGCTCAATTGCAAGAAGGGGAAAAATCGACCCTGACCGCCGATCACGAACCGTCACCCGCCGCGCCCGATGTGTCTGCCGAGCCGTATGAGTCCGCCGGAATCGAATACGTCGCGCCGCAGACCGCCAGCGATACCCTGATCATTCCGCCGCTGGACCTGCGCCGCCGCCTGGTCGAGCACCAGTTAGCCCAAGAGTTGGAAGAACAAACAGAAGGGGAACAAAAACAGGAGTCTGATCCCGCCGCGCCGGAGGAAGATAAGCCGGCTGATAATGCGCAATAGGGAGCAGGTTAAGCCGCCTGCGCCGGGCGCTCAAGCGGCCCGGCTAAGAAAAAAGCGGGTAAGCCCACGGAAGGGGCTGTCAAGGTATTGGTTTTCAGCGCCTTTAGTGCGCGTCCAGGCTTTTGATCCTTAGCCGCACGGCTTGAGCCTGCGGCGCGGGTGACAGGGGTAATGGGACTGCCATTACTACCACGTCCCGACCGACGGAAGTCGATCACCCCCACGTATGCCGCCGCGCCTCGTAGATCAGCAGGCTGGCGGCAACCGCCGCATTCAGCGACTCTGCACCGGACACCATCGGAATTCGCACCAGGGTATGCGGCAGATCACGCGCCGCATCTTGCGGGCCGTGCGCCTCACCACCGATCACCACGATCGACGGCTGACGCCAATTCACCGCATCATACGCGATCTCCCCCGCTGCGTCTGCCAGGTACAGCGGCATCCGCGCGAAACGCTCGTGTATCTCCGACCACGACAGCGACAACACCGGCACGCGGAAATGAGCGCCCATCCCCGCCCGCAAAGTCTTAGGATTCGTCGGATCGACGGTCCCCGGAGTCAGCACCACACCGCTCACCCCGGCGGCGGCGGCGGTGCGCAGCAGCGTGCCCAAATTGCCGGGATCGCGCCAGCCATCCGCTACCACGATCAGATCGGGCTGAGCAGGGACCGGCAGATCGGGCCAGGGGAATACACCTACCACGCCCTGCGGGGTTTCGGTGTCGGTCATGTCGCGCATCAATTCACCCGCCACTGCCAAACAGGTGATCCCGGCTTCGCTGAGTTGGGGAATCAGATCGGCGGCGGGAGTATCGCCAGGGGTATAACACACAAAATCGGGTTTCACGCCCGCCAGAACCGCATCGCGCACCAGGCGCACGCCTTCCAGCACCAAACGCTGCGTTTGGCGGCGCGTTTTGCTCTGGCGCAGCAGCAGCCGGACCAGTTTTACCCGCTCATTTTGCGGGCTGCTGATGATGGACATAATTCACACGCCCAGTATAAACACGAAAAACCGGCGTCTCGGCTAAACAGCAGCCGCCGGTTTTCGTCGCGGTAGATTCGACAGGTAAAGGCTAAGACTGTTTCGCCATGGTGGCCAGCGCGGCAAAAGTCGCACCGTCACGCACGGCGAGGTCCGCCAATATCTTACGGTCCAGTTCAATCTGGGCCAACTTCAACCCGTGCATAAAACGGCTGTAGTTCAAGCCATTCAGACGGGCAGCCGCATTGATACGCGCAATCCACAGGCGGCGCAGATCGCGGCGGCGGTTGCGACGGTCCCGATAGGCATACCACATGCTTTTCATCATGGCTTCATTAGCACGACGGAAAAGCCGGTGTTTACTGCTTCTCTGGCCCTTCGTCATCTTCAAGATTTTCTTATGCCGGCTGCGGGTAACAGTACCGGTCTTTACTCGACTCATGCGAAACTCCTCAGTTCTCTAACAAATGGTCTACCCAGGCGGGTTGGCTTTGTACTTGCCCAGGTAAGGCAGCAGGCGGCGAACACGCTTGACTTCAGCGGCGGGGGTAACTTCTTGCATTTCGGCAAACATGGCTTTGGAACGCGCCGAACGATTACGGCGCAGGTGGCTCTTGCCGCCCTTGGTCCGCAGCAGTTTCCCAGTCCCGGTCACGCGAAAACGCTTGGCCGCGGCCTTATAGGTCTTCAGCTTATACTTCTTCTGCTTCTTCTTAGCCACGAACGATCTCCCTTAAAAAATAGCTTTTAGCCGTAAGCGTTCAGCAAAAAGCATGGTTCTTGCGGTACGGACGCTACACCGCTGCACCAGCATCACGTTGCAGCGCTAAGCACTTCCCTTAAAAACACGCCAGCACCGCACAGAGGTGCGGCGCAGATGGGTTTAATTATATGTGAGCAGCCCGAAGTTTTGTAGGGTCAAAATTTGCCGCCCGAAAAACCCGGACCGGGGTTTATTTTTTCTTGTCGGGGGCCGGAGCCAGCACCATTAACATTGTGCGGCCTTCCATGTTCGGGGACTGCTCGACAATGGCGATGTCATTCAACTCTACGGCCACTTCTTCTAGCATTTGGCGTGCAATTTCAGGATACGTGATCTCACGGCCACGGAAGCGAATACGGACCTTGACCTTCATACCCTCTTCGATCCAGCGGCGGGCATCACGCACCTTAAACGATCGGTGATGATCGTCGGTCTTGGGCCTTAACCGGATCTCTTTGACCTCGATCGTTTTTTGCTGTTTGCGGGCTTCGCGATCTTTCTTAGCACGTTCATACAAGAACTTGCCGAAGTCCATGATCTTACAAACCGGCGGGACAGCGGTCGGAGCCACTTCCACCAGGTCAAGCTCACGGTCAGCGGCCATTTGTAATGCCTTTTGGATCGGCACTACACCTACGTTCTCGTTGGTGTCGGTAATAAGCCGCACTTCGCGCGCGCGAATTTGCTGGTTGATCCGGTACTCTTCTGTGCTGATGGTCGTATCCTTTCTCGTAATTTCTGTCATTCGTACACATGTTATTGACATGGAAGTTTAGCACAACGTAAGCGTTTCGTCAACCGCACGCCGGGGGGCGTGCCTGCCGTTTACCCTGAACTATACGCCGGGCGCTTATACCGGGTAAACGGCCATGGGGATGGTGTTCAATGGCAGAGTCACCGTAAACGTGCTGCCCTGCCCTACCGCGCTCTGCACCTCGATCCGCCCACCATGCAGGTCCACGATCTGTTTGGTGATCGCCAACCCCAGGCCGCTGCCTGATGCCATTTTGCTCGCCTCTTCGGTTCGGAAGAAACGGTCAAAGATATACACCAGTTTTTCAGGCGGGATGCCAATGCCAGTATCCATGACAGACACACTGACTTCGACCTCGGTGACATTCAGTTTCAGGTTAATCTTGCCACCATCCGGCGTATATTTGATCGCGTTTTCAAGCAGGTTGCGCACCACCCGCGCGATCTGGTTGGGATCGGCATGGAGATAACACGTCTCCGCCGCCACCTGGGGATCAAACGTCAGGTTCTTGTCCCGAATCAACGGCTGCATAATGGCAAAGAGCGTGTGGCATTTCTCCACCAGGTCAAAATACTCTTTTTGGGGCAGCGAACGCCCAGCGTCAAAGCGCGACAGTTCGAGAATATCCTCGACCAGTTCGCGCAGCCCATACGCGTGCTGCTGCACCTGTGTGACCATCCGCCGCCGCTCATCTTCAGCAAAGCGGTCATAATAACGGTGCAGCGAACTGATTTGCAGCAGCAGCGCGGCCAGCGGATTGCGTAGTTCGTGTGAGACGGTGGAGACAAACTGGCGTTTCATTTCGTCCAGTTCGCGGAAATACGTCACGTCATGCAGCGCGATTACCCGGCCATGTACCTCGCCATTCACGGCGCGAATTTCGGCGCTCTGCGCCTGGATGGCGCGTGTTGTAATCCGCTGGTGGACCGGGCAAACGTTGATCGTTTCATCCTCTGAGATCCCGACTTGCAGCCAACACGGCCAGGCTACATCCATACGCGACGGAAAGTGACATTCCGCGCCGCCGTGCCCTAAGGGGGATCCGTCGCGAGTCACCAATGGTTCTATCGGCAGGGCAAATTCGAGAACTTCATCGGCGTTTTGTTCGCGCCACCGAATCCATTCCCCCAGCTTATACGCGGCGCGGATGCTGCCGCCCAGCTCAGCCGGATAAAATGTCAGCAGTTTTTCTGTCGCCGGGTTCACCAGCGTCAGGTTTTGGTCACGATCAAAGACCATGATCCCTTCGGTGACGCTGTGCAAAATCGTGCGTAAGTGCGCTTCGTCATGCGCGAGTTTGTCATACAGCCGGGCATTACTCAGCGCCACCCCGATCTGGCGGCCTATCTGGTCGAGCATATGAGCCTGCTCATTGGGCCAGGGACGCGGCTGATCGTGGACCAGGGTGAGCATTCCCTGGACCTGTTCCTGCTGCCAGATGGGAACCGTAATCGCGGCATGTATCCCCGTGCGCTGCACAATATCAACCGCTTCGCCCGCCTCGTCAATCAGGTAGGGCGAGGGGACTAGTTTTGATCCCACCGAACCAAATCCCATCACCAGATTCAGCGTCTCGATAGGGACGCCCTCATGTGCCACGACTTGCAGCGAGGAGCCGTCGCCGTCCAACAGATAGATCGCCCCACCGCATACGCTGAACCGCTCCATGATCACGTTCAAAACATCGTCGAGAATCTGCTGGATGTCCAACGAATGGCTCAGCGTTTCAACAATCGTATTGCGCAGGCTGAGATCGGCGGTGCGTTCGGTGACGCGCCGTTCCAGTTCGGTGCTGTAAAGTTGGACCTGAGCATACAGCCGGGCATGGTGAATCGCCGTCGCTGCTTGATCGGCAAAGGCTTGCAGCCGCTCCATATCGGCCAGGGTGAAATGATCCAGCTCGGCGCTGTCCAGATTCAACACGCCGATGACCTTGCCCTCCACGCGGATCGGAATCGCCAGCAGAGACTTGATCCAGCTTGTTTGGGGTTGGTGGACCCAGCCCGGATTCTTGCTTGTGTCAGAGACAATATACCCCTGCCCGGTATCGACTAACTGCCGCAGGAGAAGCCGGTCGTCGATATGGACGATGAGCGTATTCGTCCATTCGACCGATCCCCTGGTTTCATACCCCCGGTTACCGCCGATATAGGCCAGCCCGCCCTCAAACAGCATAATATTGGCTGCATCGTGCTGCACAACGACTTCAAGCCGCGCCAGAATCCGCCGGAGGACCTCATCGAGATCGAGCGTGCTGTTCACCGCGGACACCACATCGCGTAGCGCATCCGCAAAAGCGCGTTGGGCGCGTTCGGCAGCCTGAGCGCGTTTTTGTTCGGTCACATCGTGAAAGATAGCCGCAAACTGCCCCTGGCGTGGGCTGAACGCCCGGATTTCGTAATGCCTGCTCAACTGGGCGAAATAATCCTCAAACTCAGCGGGGACGCCGGTCAGGGCGACCTGCCCATACCGATCAATCCAGGTTTGTTCGGTAGCGGGCAGCACTTCCAGCACGGTCCGGTTGAGCATGTCTGCGGCTTTCAGCCCGGTTAGTTTTTCAAACGCGGGGTTGATTTCGAGAAAACGGTAATCGACCGGCTGGTTATTTTCGTCGCAGATGATCTCATGCAGTGCAAAACCGCTGGTCATTTCTGCAAACAACTGTCGGTAACGTTCTTCGCTGATTTTCAGCCGCGCTTCCGCCTGTTTGCGCTCGGTAATCTCCAACGCGGTGAAGGTAACGCCTGCCGCAAGGTTGGTAGGATCGATCGGGGTCGAACTCAACAAAATATTGAGCAGCGTGCCGTCTTTACACTGCCAGCGGGTTTCGACGGTGCCAGTGCCGTGCTGCCGGATCAGATCATATTTGACTTTACCGACATACTCAAAGTCTTCATCGGTGGCATAAAAAATCCGTGAGCTTTGGCCGATCAACTCCTCGCGGGTATAGCCGGTCATATCACAAATACGCTGGTTAACGTCGAGCAGCACCCGGCTGGCGACCACACCGATCCCGGTGGGGGCGGCACGGAAAACACTTTGCAGCCGGGCTTCGCGCTGGATCACGGCTTCTTCCATCTGGCGGCGCTCGGTCACATCGCGGCTCATGCTTAACATCCGCTGATCATCGATGCGTACATAATCCGCCAGCACCCACTTATACTCGCCTGTCGTGGGCATCCGAAAATAAAATTCGGCGCGCTGCGTTTCGCCGGTATTCAACGTTTTCAAAATCCGCTCGGCGATTTCGGGGGTGTTTTTATAAAAATCCTGGACAGTCGTGCCGATAAATTCCGGCATCCGCCCTTTCGCCAGCTCGTAAGCTGCTTTGTTCACCTGCGTCAAAATCACCCGCCCGTCCGGCTGGCGTTCCCACATGGCAACCGGATCAGGCATCGCCTCCAGGGTGCGCAGCAGGGTTTCGGCGCTGGTGGCAAGTTCAGCTATACGATCCTGATTATTCTCTCCAACATAACGAGTAGTGAGCCAGATCATCAGCGAGGTCGTCAACACGAAGCCGGACCAGTCATTATCGTTGACATAACCTTGCAGCAAGACGTTATAAAGAATGGTCCCGGTCGTCTGCGCCGCGATCAACAGGCCGGTGGCGCGCGTGGATAGTAATACACTGCTCAGCAGCACCGGCAGAACCAAATAGACGAGCAGGCCGGGGTCCGAGGAATCTTCGTAGGGCAGCGCGATCAAAAAAGTAGCGACGCTCATAAATCCGACCACGATCCGCGCCGCCCACCGGTAACGGCGGGAGCGGCTGAGACCGTATAACCCGGCAAACATCACCACTGACGCCCCACTGATCCAAAAATCCGGATCGCGCAGTTCCGACCATCCTGGCTGGCGAAATTCGCCCATTTGAATCATCGAGCCGATCACGATCAAAATCAGCAGCGCCGTAGATAACAACCGGGCCTGCCGTCGCTCCTGTCGCGATGTAATCGAAACAGCCGGTTCAACCAACAGCCAAAACAACTCTCGCCATCGACCAGGGGATAATCTGCCAGACTGTTGTGAGCCGGTCATGAGCGCCTTCCCAGAAGGTATTTCCACCACCACATAATTATATTATGGTGCAAAAGGGATTGTAGGGGAAGTATTACAGAAAAATAGGTGGGGAAAAACTGGGCATGGCGGCGTTTCCCTTCAAAATCTGGTCGGCTGCGTTCCCCTCTCCAACTGAGTTGGAGAGGGGTTAGGGGTCAGAGTAGCATTTGGCGATGTAGGGGCAGGGCTTGCCCTGCCCTGGGCGACGCAAGCATCGCCCCTACAAAATCAACATGGACTAACCACTAGGGGCTGACGTCGCTCTGCAATTCTGTGACCAGAATGAATTCTCAAAGTGCCATCAGGTTCGTTATACCGCAAACTTCTGATGCATTTCCGGCACATCCACCTGTTCATACCCAAGTTTAGCCTTCAGATTGTCCGCCAGGGCAAAAGCCG
>JACRBK010000608.1 GCA_016234525.1 Chloroflexota bacterium | reverse complement strand
TCACGTTTAATCATGCGGAACCTCGTACACCATCACCGGGCTGTCTGGCAAATCGAGCGGCAGCAGGCGTAATCCCTGCGCCCAGGCGGGGTCAAGTGTGCCGGATTTTTCTTGCTCCAACAGGCCGAAAAACACATAATCCACGTCTTTCAAGAGGTCATTACGGGCAGTTTCGTCCAGTTCCCCGGCAAAAAACTGAGCAACCAATTCTTCTTTTTCGTCGGCGTGAATGGTTTCCGGCCCGTGCCCGACATAAGCGATCAGATCGGTGCGCACAGGCAGATAGTTCCCAGTTTCCTTCAGACTTAACACCACCGAATCACGCGGCACAGCCCGATTGAGCGCATCCATTGCCGCCAGTTCGTTTTCGGGGTGGAACAGCGGGCGATGAGGATTCAGCGCGTTAAAGGTTCCCCCTAGCCAGAACAGGATCGCCGTCGGCACAACCAGCGCCACCATGATTACCCGCGCACGCCGCCACTGCCGCCGGTGCGGGGCCATCAGTCGCAGCCCGGCTGCCGCAAGAATCGCCAGCGGCACGATCACACCCTCAGCCAGCCGCCGCTGCACATTAATCGGCAGATACACCACCATCGGCATCACCACCACCCACACCGCCAGCAAAACATGAGGAAAGTGGCTTGGTAAATCTCCTTTTTTCCAGGCCCAACGCAGCGCCGCCACTGCCGGGATCGCCAGCACCACATAACCAAACACATAATGCAGCGGATGAGGCGAAGGCAGCGTGTTCTGGCTAGACCACTGGCCCATCACTTCATTCGTCGCAAAAACCAGCGTGGAATAAATCAGCAGCGGCAGCACCACCAACGCGGCGATCACCGCCCGCCAGAGCAGCGGCCAGGGAAATTGTCGCGTGCGCAGCCAGACCGCCAGCCCCCAACAGCCCAAAACCAGATAAACCACCGCGATATAAAACGGGACACACAGCCCCATCACAATCCAGCACAGGCCAGCGAAGATGGACCAACGCAGCCAGCCGCGCCCATCACCGGGCGTTTGCAGCCCACGAAACAACAGCAAAAAGCCGATCAGCATGGCGCAGCGCGCTAAGGCCAGATGCGGCAGACCAAACAGGATCAAAAAGGTATAACCCTCCGGCACGATAAAATCGACCGGCAGCGTATCGAACAGATCGCCCAGTCCTAACAAACCAAGCAGCCAGCCAAACCCGCCGCCCAGTGTAATCAGCACTAAGGCCAGCATCCGCGTGCCGGGCCGCCGCAAAAATACCGCCACAAAACGGTAGCTGACCAGGATCAGCGCAAAACCGAAGAACATACGCGCCATGTGGAAGGTGATCGCCAGCGCCGTAGGCAAATCAGGGTTGTCACTGGCGACAAAAAAACTAGTCAGTCTGCCCAACAAAATATACGGCAAAAACAACAGCGCCCCATCATGCGCTTCGGCTGTATAACGGATAGTAAATAACCAATCTCCCCGCGCGCCGAGCCGCATTTTCGCCAGATAGCTGTAACCGTCATCCGCGCCAAACAGAAAACCACCAAACTCCCAGCGGCTCCCGGCGGAAAGCCAGCCGATCAGATAGGGAATCAGCGTAATCAGCATGAACCCAGACGCAAAAATCATCACGCGCCGCCATTCCTGGCGCGATATGGTTCCCAGATTATTCACGGCCTGCCCCCCACCATAACCCCGCTGACAGTGCAATCAGGCTGGCCGCCGCCAGCAAGCTGATCCAGACCTCAGCCGCGTCATATTCATAATCCCAACGTTGAACTGAACCATCTACCACGCCGGGCAAGCCGGGAGTATCTGTTTCGGCCTGATCTTTCCAGCGCCCTCCCGCCACCGCGTACAACGTGCCGCTATAAGGTCGGGTCGTCTGGATGGTTACCCGATTCGGCCCATGCCAGGACAGCATAACATCCGGCATCCGTGTGTTACGATAAACATACACATCGCCGATCCGGGTGTCTAATACCAACCCGTCGGCCTGAATCTCGAAAGCGGAAACGACATGGGAAACCAACCACTCCCCCAACAAGTCAGGATTCAACCGGGCATCCTGGTTGGCCGTCGCCAGTAGTTCGCTGGCCGTTTTTTTCGTTTCTGGATCGTCGTCATGATAGGCCGGGATCGTGATGCTGTACCCCTCAGCCGCTACGCCCACCGCCGCCTCTGCGGCTTTTACATAGTTCTGAAGTTGAAAAGGGTCTACCCCGCCAAACTGAGGGATCTCCCAATAGGCGGCGGCCTGCTGAGACAGACTGTAACTAGGGGAATAGACGCGGGCCGCCCCCGCTTGTTTGAGATATTCGGCCAACGGACGGTAGGGCTCTAACCATTCATTTTCGCGGCGCCCTTCGACTAACGTCCGGTCAATCCAGATCACATCCAGCGCAACCACCAACGCAAACCCCGCTGCCAGTAAACGCGGCGGCAGTTTGCCAAAGATCGCCAACAGCATAATCAGCGCCACCGCAGGCAGCGCGAAGGTTCCCAATGTCGCGGTGATCTCCAATGTCCCGGAAAGCGTCGCGGTACTAAACAAGCCACACACCATCCCGCCGCCGAATAATGCGACCACGCCGAGACGCGCCGCGCGGCGATCAATAGGACGTTCGGCTAATAACTGCGCGCCCCACCCGGCAAGATAGGGCAGAATCAGCGCGGCGACTAACCAGGCACGCGGAGGAACTCGCCACCAGCGCAGCGCCGGAAAAACCCGGTTGAGCGCCGTCCAGACCACAAAGTGATTGCCCATTGCATAAGCCATCACGCCGAGCAAAATGATCCCCCACAGCGCCAGCGCACGCGGGCGGAGCAGCAGCGCTGTGATCGCTAACACGAGTGTGCTGATCCCCACGTAAACCATAGATTCCCAGGCCCCGCCGTGATCGCCAATCAGCAGGCCGATCCACTGCCCCGGCTGCAAACTCTCGGCGGCGGCTTCGTCCAGAGTAAGCGATCCCCGCGAAAGATCGGCGCGCAGCATTAACAGAGGGACCCACTGCACAGCCGTCAGTCCGGCAAGGATCAGCGCGGCCCGCAGCACACGTATCAGAGTCCGGCGTACACGTAATTCGGAGGTCTGCTGCCACAGCCATACTGCATACACCGCCGCTGACACAAAACCATAGGCGCTCAACCGCACATCAGCCAAAAAACATAACGCCCCAAACCCAGCAGCGACCAGTACCGAATTCTTTGGGGGAGCCGCCGAGAACATTCGGTGAACGGCCCACAACAGCCAGGGGAACCATGCCGCCGCATAAACCAGATCGAGATGTCCAGCCCCGACTGCCGCGATCAGCCGGGGCGCAAACGCATACCCGATTCCGGCCAACACAGCAGGCCAGGGCAATAAGCCGGTAGCGCGCGCCCAAACCCACATCCCAGCCCCAGCGATCACCAGGTGCAGCCAGGTTAACAAATTGAGATGTAAGGCAGGCGGGAGCAGCAAGACAAACCACTGCGGAGGATACCAAACCTTATTGAGCGGATTGGACGCAAACGGCTGGCCGCTCATAATCAACGAACGCCACAGCGGCAAGGCATGATCATCGAGGACAGCACGCCGCAAAAACACAGCATTCGGCCAATGGCTGATCGCGGCATCTGAGTATTCGGATTCAGGAGGAAAGGGCAGGCGATCCGGCCCCAGTCCTACCAATAACAAAAATGCCGCCATAATGACGGCCAAAGATAAGACAAACAGCAGAAAAAAACGCCCGTCTGGCTCAGCGAATAACGTATATCGTGACCTCACCTTTGATCACCTTTTGTTCAATGCGATCCTCAGGCAGTTCCCGCACACATTTTCCAATATCTGGGTAAATGACGTTGCCATCATCATCCTCTTCGAGTTTCTTCTCTTGCGGCCCCCAGAAAACATAACGCACCTTAAATGGAATCTGGTCACTGAGCAAGGTCTCGCAATCCTGACCGCGATACCACGCCTCAACTTGTTCCAGACGTTCTTCAGCGGGAACCGTCTCTAACAGGTGTCCAAAAACCACCACTTGCGCAGTATAAGCTGGAATCCATTGGCTGACATTGGGCGAGGCCAATACGACCTCATCTTCGCTGCCATTCTCCTGAAGCCACTCAATTTGGGTCCAATAGTCGGTCTCGACCAGCATCCCATATTCCAGGCCGCTTTCGGGTCGAGCAATCACACCAAACAAGGGTATGCCTAACACCAGGATATTGGTAGGAACGATAAAGACAATCAGCGCGATCATCGAGGGCGCACGCCATTTTTCCGGCACTTTATAAAACCAATAGTCCTCTAATCCCCGCACACTAAAATAGACCAGCGGCAAAATCAGGCCCATCGAGAGGCGGCGCTGCAAGCTAAATGGGGCATATAGAGCGAGTGCGTTGATCACGATCCACAACAGCATGAATTGATCGCCGTCCCGCTCGAAACGGCGCACGGCACGCACTAACCCAGGAATCGCGATAATCAGCAACAGCCCATAACCAAACAAATAGAGATGCGGCAGCGGGGATGGGGTTTGGTTCTGCGCCATAAAATCACCCATGACCTCATTGAACCGCACCACCGCTACATCGTAGACCGCAAAGGGCAGCGCAGGCAGCCACAACATGGCGGCCCAACGAAGTTCATGCGCCGGAAAGTCACGGCTGAAATAAAAACGCACGAGGACATATAACGCCAGAGCGCCGCCAATGGGAAATAAAGCCGTCGGTTGAATCAGCGCCAGCAGCGTCGAGAGCAAAAACAACCCTAATCCACCATTTTCAACGCTGGGCGTTCCCGCATAGCCCCGGCGAAAAACCACCATATACGCCGAAGTGATCAAGGCCAGACAGGCGATGCTCATCGGAAAATGAGGATTGGTATACGCGGCATAAAAGGGGAATGCCTCAGGAACCGACATATCCACGGCTAATTCGCTGGGGTTCATCAGCAGCAGTAACCAACCCAACCCCGATCCAACGGCGAGCAGCATAAAAAACAGCCGTCTAGGGCGCAGCCGGACCCAAATCGTTGCCCCTAATTGGTACAACGAGATGAACATAAAGAGGCTGGTCGCTACCCGCGCCAGATGGTAGATCACCAGGCTCGATAACCCGGTGATACGCGCTGTATGGCCCAAAAACAGATAGAACGTATTAAAACCCGCCCCATCATGCGTTTCGGGTGTATAACGCAGTTCGAACAACCATGCGCCGCGCCGTCCCTGTTCGATTTTGGAGAGGTAGGTCGCGCCATCTTTCGGATTGGACAACATCCCCATAAACTGCCAATCGTCAGCGGATTCGTTGCGTGCTAATGCCCAGGCGTAAGGAACCAGGGTGAGCGCCACCAGAAAGCCGCTGAGGACGATCACCCAACGCCACTCGGCTGTCGAAACATATACGGAACGAAGTGTTTGCATAGGCAGCCTCGCAGGTGGAAAGACGGCTAACAAATCACTGACAGGCCGGTTTGCCGTCTGATTCTGTCGTGTAGTATAATGCGCGTTATAAAATAGTGCTTCAACGTTCTTTAAAGTTGCACTAATTATAGACTCATTGTACCCTGACCTTCCCTTTCTGCCAGCCAGCTCGTTAGTTTATTCACAGGGGCAGCGATGAAATTTGATCCCCTTTCTTTTACTTTAGGTTTTGCGTCAGCCAGCGGTGTCTCATTGTTGGCCTGGAGATCGCGCCGCCAGTTAGCCGGGCTGCGCGATAACGCCCAGACTCAGTTCGAAAACACGCGCCAGTTTATCGGCCAAACGGCGGACTCACGTTACAAACGTGATCTACTAAGATCCTTGCAGCGGCGGCACACAGCAGGCAACCTGTTTGATCTAACTAGTGTGCTGCTCGAACCCCGGCTGATTGCGCCACCGGGTGCCATGCCACCGCCCGGCATGGAGGATATAGAAACGCGCGATATTTTCGACGTGGTGCCGATGCACCATGATTTTCCTCAATGTTATGCGCCATTCAATATTGAAACCATGTCGCTCGATGACCTGGGAGCTGGAGATCGCCATGTGGCAATCTTGGGAATCAGCGGCCTGGGCAAAAGCACGACCCTGGCTTCTCTGGCCCTGATGGCGATGGGCAAAGTCCGCTTCGAGACGCTCGAAGACATGACCGAACGAGCTATTGAAGAAGAGGAAGCCGGACTTTCGAACGAAGAGCGCAAACAGCGCGCCGAGCAGCGCGAAGAAATTCAGGCTCGCGCGATGGAAAAACTGCATACAGCGCAGGAAAAACAAAAACAAGAACTGGGTATTGCCATCGAAGAGGAACACCTACCGCTCATCAACATAGGCAGTTTGCTGCCGGTTTTGGTGCATCTGAATGACATTGAGTTAGATGAAAATCTATACGGCGTCAAAAAAGGCGCGCCACCCCCTAAACCAGAACCCGCTGTCGCGCGCAAATCCAGACCGGCGGCAGTCCCGACCACCAAGCGGGTGCCCGTTGATCCTGCTGAACCCCTGGTGCGCGCGGCGCAGCGGTGGGTTACATCGGTAACCTCGCAGGTGGTAGGCAGCGTGATCTATCCTGCGCTCGAAAAAGGGACCGCACTGGTCCTGATCGATGGCTACGACGAATTATCCCCGGCAGTACGCGAGACATATTTTTATTGGCTGAAACAGTTTGTTGAAGTGTATGGCCAAAATATGATCGTGATCGCTGGCCCGGCGACAGGTTTCGAGCCGCTGCTTTCACTCGGATTCACGCCATCTTTTTTGCGCGCCTGGACCGAAGAAGATTACGAACGTCTGGCCGGGATGTGGAGCAAAGCCTGGGCGGCTAAGTATAAAACTGCCCCGTTAGACGAGCCGACGATGCGCCGCCTGACGGTGGATAACCAGGGGCGCACGGCACTAGAGGTCACGCTCAAACTCTGGACCGCCCTGGCCGACGACGCCCGCGAAACAGGACGCGCTGGGTGGTATGATGCTCTGATCAACCGCCAGTTTAGCGTCTCAGAAGCACGCGATCTGCTGCCCGTGTTGGCCGCAGAGCTTTTGGAAGCCGGGCAACCCTTAAATCGCGCCAGTGTGCAGCAGGTGTTAGCTCAGGCTATCGCGGCGAGAGATGAGATTCCCAAAGCGATCAAACCCGAAACGATGCTCGATGCCCTGGTCAAAAATGGGCTAATGACCGTCTATGCCGCCGATAGATTCAGTTTTGTACATCCGCAAGTAGTCAGTTATCTGGCAGGGGAGGTGCTGGCTGGTCAGCCCGAACAGGCTGTTGAACTGGCGCTGGATCCTGCGTGGCAGGATGCTATAGGATTAGCGGGTGGGCGGATCGACCTGCTACCGCTGATCGTGCGCAAACTCAGTTCTCCGCCTGACCTGTTGTATACAGATCTATTCGAACTGGTGCGCTGGCTGCCCGATGCGCCGTCTGATGCTCCATGGCGCGGTGACCTGTTCAAGCGGCTAGCGGCGGCCATGATGGCTCAAGAGCAGTATCCTTCGGTGCGCGAGCGCGCCCTGGTCGCATTGATCGCTTCGCGTGATAAAAATGTAATTCATGTCTTGCGCAAGGGATTATTGTCAGCAGATGCCGACATTCGCCGTTTGGCCTGCGTGGGATTAGGCGCGTTGGGTAACGCCGAGGCGGTAGATGATCTGACCGCGATGTTGACCGACAAAGATCAAAATGTCAAATTAGCGGCAGCGTTGTCATTAGGTGCGCTCGGCACCGCAAAATCTATCGAAATTATGGTGCAGCGTTTGTTCAGTGAAGGTGCAGAAATTCAACGTGCGATTGCCGAAGCCCTGGCTGCGCTGCCGGGCGAGGGTCATGAGCTGCTGCGGGATGCCGCCAACGCTCAAGAGATCGAGATCCGGCGCGCTTCCATTTATGGTCTAAGCCGTGTGCGTGCTTCGTGGGCATTAGCCGAACTCTATCGCGCCATGCTGCAAGATCAGGATTGGCGTGTTCGCAGCGCCGCCGATGAAGCCTTCCAGGCGGCTCAGTCGCCCGACAAAGACGGCCCGCGCAAACATCCCGAGGCCGATATTCTAGTCTGGTTGATCAAATGGGCAGGCGAACGTGGGGAAGGTGTTCCCACCGGGCCAAATTCCCGCCAGGTGTTGATCCGCGTTCTGCAAGAAGGCCAACCGGCGTATAAGATTCTGGCCGCGATCACCCTGGCCCGCCTGGGACACATTACTGCGATCAAACCGCTCTATGCCGCACTACGGGATCGTGATGCCACTGTCCGCAGCGCCGCTTACCGGGCATTAACTGACCTGCAAGTGCGTTTAGGCCAATCACTGCCTGGTCTGACCTGATCCGCAAGTTTGCAGCACAGAATAATCGACCAGGGGCCTGGCCAATTGAGCAGCGCCCCTGGTTTTTGTTTTTGATAGGTTTATTTACGGAGTCGGAAGTGCCTGCCGGATGATTCCCGGCAAAATTTCTTCTTCTGGGGTACACAAAACAACGTCGCGCGCATTGGTGTGATAGATCAACCGCTCGTCACCAGCGCGCAGCACTATCCGGTAGCCCGGGGTCAAGTTGCTTTCATAATCACCCTCAGGCTTAGGGCATCCTACGCTCGCATCCGGCCAGATAATCGTGAGCAGGCTAACCAGTTCAATACTGTTCTCTGGCACATCCCGGCGTTTTGCTGCATCACTTTTGCTAAAATCCACCATCGCTTGCGCGATCGGATCGATCACCACCGGGCGACCTTCGAGCGCTAGCCACTCATCCGCCGGGCATAAAAAATACTTTGCCTGATAATTCGTGTGATAGACAAACACACGTCGCTCAGTACTCAGCGCAAAACGATAACCTGCGGCAGGCAGTTCGCTTTGGTCGTCTATATGCCCCGGACACCCCCACGATGAGTCGCGCCAGACGAAAGCTTCGACGCTTAACAGCCGGATGTCATCTGGATCCGCATCATGCTCTGTCACCAGATCATCGACCAGACGATCAATCAAGGTCTGGATACGGCCCTCCATACTCGCTGCTTCAGTAGCCGCCGGGCGAAGCGAAGCAGGTGAGGGCAAATCCGTTGGAGTCGGTGTTTCACCAGCAGGAAGTGGGGTCGGCGTTGCGGTAGGGGGAACTAAGGTGCGCGTGGGTGAGATAGTCTGCGGTTGTGTCCTGGCTTTTTGAGCATTATCACACGCCGTCAGCGCGAACAGGCACACCAACCACAGCATCACCCACCGGATGATCTTTGCGCCCCGGTCAGACATGATCCCCCCTGAACGATTCGGTAGGCAAAAAAATACAGCTATTCGTCAAACTGTAACCGCTCGTTAACCCATTCTGTGGTCACATTTTTGACGCTGATAATCTTGTTAGGTTTGTCCAGTCCGGCGACAATCTCGATCTGATTTGGCTCGACTTCTAACACTTGTGCCAGAAATTCTAACAACTGGACATTTGCGCGACCTTCACTGGTGGATTCTGTCAAACGAATCTTGAGCGATCCATCTTCTTGAAGGCCGGCCAGTTCAACATTATCGGCACGAGTAACCACTCGAACAGCAAATGCAGCACCATGCTGGGCGTCAGTAATCTTAAACTCGCGCGGCATGTTTAAATACCCCTTTCTGAAGCCGGTATATAAAGAGATTGACCGGCAATAACCATCTCACCCCAAAAACACAAACACCTTACGCTGTAAACATACTGACCAAAATCCGGCCCAACAGTTGCAACAGAACCAGTACAATCATCGGGCTAAAATCTAACCCCGCCGTTGGGGGCAGCGCATTCCGCACTGGACGCAAGACAGGTTCCGTCAAATCGTAGAGCGTGCGGGCTAACGGGCTGTTGGGATCAATGTTCACCCAACTCATCAGCACCCGCGCCAGCATAATAAACGAATAGATTTGGATCAGTATAGTGATAAAAAGACCTATGGAAGTCAACGCCGCTATCTCCTGATGGTAGTTTTCTTAAGGATACACTACTTGGGCCTAAATCGTCTAGAATCGCACGCCGAAGATCGCACGGCCCACTCTGACCAGCGTTGCCCCTTCTTCGACGGCGACGGGATAGTCATCGGTCATTCCCATACTTAATTCCGACCAGGAAGCTGCCGGAAAATCGTTCGCTAACGCCGCACGCAGTTCACACAGCGCCTTAAAAACAGGTCGTGCCTGTTCAGGATCATCCACAATCGGGGCCATCGTCATCAGACCCCGCACGCGCAGCCCTGGCAGTGCCAATAAATGTGCAACATCGTCCCACAAGGCTTGGCGCACCAACAGTTCGTGCTGCCAACCATAAGCTTGCCAGCCGTGTTTGCTCATTTCGCCCGAGATATTGATTTCCATCAAGACCTCTAGCGAACGATCTTGTTCGACCAGAAAACGGCTGAGTCTTTCGGCTAGTTTGACATCATCCAGCGAATGCAGCAGGCTGAAGCCATCTAACACTTGACGCGCTTTCCGGCTCTGCACCGTCCCAATCATATGCCAGTTTGCCGGGGGAGCATCTAACTGAGACACCGCCGCCATTTTAGGCAGCGCCTCTTCAAGACGATTTTCTCCCAGATGACGCACTCCCGCCCGAATGGCCTCGACTACCTGATCCGCCGAATGGGTTTTGCTGACGGCCACCAGCGTCACTGCATCCGGCGAACGATGGGCACGCTCACAGGCAGCGGCAATCTCAGCCAGTACAGATTTCACCCGTCCGCCAATATCGGTATTAGAAGATATAGGGTTCATAATCTCCAATTTTAAGCCAGGGCTATCACTGCCCCAAACCGTCCCGTTCGCCCCGCTTCAGCGCGATGAGAATAAAACTCGTCTGTGCGTGTCGCCGTGCAAATACCTGCTACTTCGATCTGCGCAACTCCGGCACGTTCCAGCGACAACTGGTTCGCCGCCCACAAATCCAGGTAGGCGCTGCCATCGTCTGCCCGGCGTATCAGGCCATCGACCTTGCCAAAAGTCTCTCGAACTGCCTGGACAACCTCTTCGCCAACCTGGTAACGTTCCGGCCCAATGCTAGGGCCGATGGCTGCCTGTACATCCTGCGGGCGTGTGCCGAAGGCTGAACACATCGTTTGCAGCGTGCTGACTGCTGCCTCTGACACAGTACCGCGCCAACCGGCGTGCGCCAACCCGATCACATGCTGTACCGGATCATACAGCAAAACCGGCGTACAGTCTGCAAAACGCATGACCAGCGGTAACCCGGGCAAATCAGTTACGATTCCATCGGCCCGCGCCAGCCATCGCCGGTTAGGAACCGGCCCACGCACAACGACCGTATCAGCGCTGTGAACCTGCCACACAGTACACGCCCGCGTTCCATCAAGTTTTAGCGCTGCATACACCCGCCGGTGATTCTCCCGCACCGCTTCCTGAACATCCCCGACGGTGCCGCCCAAGTTCAAAGAATCCCAGGGGGATTGGCTGGCTCCACCCAGGCGAGTAAAGATACCGTGTGTCAGGCGGCTGCTCACTGCCCACTGATCAAACTGATAATAGACTAAACTTCCGCCGTTAATGCGCTGCACAAGCAACCTTTTCGTGATTGTTATTACATTCGGTTAGAATTATAACGCAAACTCACGATGGATTGTCGTTAAAAGTGAGAAACGGGTACAATAAAAACCATGTCCAGTCTGATCAATAAACTCAATGTGCTGGTTAAATCCAGCGTGAATAGTGTCCTGGGAGACGACACCCCCCAGCGGCAGAAGAAAAAAATCCCGCTCTCGCGTCTGGGAAAAGACATCGACCAGGAAATTGCTGCTTTACGCCAGCAGATCAACCATGCGCTCGACGATGAAGATCGTATGGAACAAGAGATCGACTCCATGCAGAGCCGGGTCGCAGATTGGGATCAACAAGCTGATCAGGCGTTGCAGCAGGGTGATGAAGCCAATTCGCGTTATGCCATTCATCAAATGCAGCTTCAACAGCAGCGCGCGGCGATGTTAATTGCTGATCTGTCACAGCACCGCCTGTCTACTTCGGAGTTGATCCAACGGGTGAACGAACTCGAAGCCCTGGTCGCTCAAGCGC
>JACRBK010000095.1 GCA_016234525.1 Chloroflexota bacterium | reverse complement strand
TACACATTGGTGAACGCTTTGCAGTACTGCTCGGCAGCCAGCTTGGCGACCGCATAAGGTGATAGAGGATTGGTAGGCATATCCTCGGATTTGTATTCCGAGTCTGCATCACCATAAGCCGATGACGAAGCGGCGTATACGACACGCTTCACAGCGGCATCACGCGCGGCGACTAATACATTCAACGTGCCGATAACGTTGTGTTCATTGCTTTCCAGCGGGTCTTTGACCGAACGCGGCACAGAAGCCAACGCGGCCATGTGGAACACAAAATCCACCCCTTGCATTACTTCCGCCAGCGGCACAAGGTCGGTAATACTGATTTCGTGCAGAGAAACCTGGTCTGCCAGGTGCGTCAGATTCTCGCGTTTGCCAGTTGAGAAATTATCCACCACGCGCACTTTATGTCCGGCTTTGACCAACGTTTCAACGAGGTGCGAACCAATAAAGCCCGCTCCGCCTGTCACGAGATACGTTTTGGATTCTGTCGCTTGCATGGATCTCCCTTAAGCGCGTTTTTTCCGAATATATACCGTCTCCAAAAAGATGAAGACCAGCAGCGCCACGACGGCTAATCCCAAACCGATGGTGATCCCGCGAGAAATGGTCGCTTCTGAAAGTTGGTAGGCAGTGAAACCGAGCGCAGCGCAGACGGCATAAAGCACCAATACCGCGTTGCGATGACTCAACCCCAGGCTAACGAGGCGGTGCGAAGTGTGATCTTTGCCGCCCTGCATCGGCGAACGTTTTTCGCGCAGCCGGGTGAATACCACCAGGGTGGTATCAAAAATGGGCAGACCCAACACCACCACCGGGACCATCCAGGTGATCACCTGCCGGTCAGCCGGAACTTTGAAGTCCAGTTTGATCGCCAGTACCGCCAGCAAAAAACCCAACACCATGCTGCCCATATCGCCCATAAAGGTCGATGCCGGGTTGAAATTGTAGATCAAGAAGCCGATAGAAGCTCCGGCGAGCGCCGCTGCTAGGCTGCTGACCAGGGTTAGTTCTTGCTGCACGGCCATAACAAAAAAGAAGATTGAAGCTACTGCCGTGATCCCGGCAGCCAGGCCATCCATGTTATCCTGAAAGTTCATCGCGTTGGTGATGCCCACGACCCACACCAGAGTAAAGGCATAGTTCAACACCTGGATTTCGAAAATGCGGACGTGGATTCCGGCTCCGATCAACACGACAGCGGCGATAGCTTGCCCGCTCATTTTGATCAAGGGTTTCATGCCGTCCCGATCATCGACAAAGCCGACCAGGGCCAGCCAGGTTGCCCCGGCGATAATCGCGCCGAACTCGACCAGATAAAACGGCGGGCTGAAAAATACCAGCGCCAATACCAGCGCGCCGTAGATCGCCATCCCTCCTAACAGGGGTTTGGGCGTATGGTGAACTTTGCGGTTGCTGGGTTGATCCAGCACACCCCAATGAAAAGCGAGTCGGCGGGTAATCGGCGTAAAGCCAACGGCAGCAGCAAAGCCGGCAATCATCACAGGGAAAAATTCGGTCATATGCATACGTCTTAATTTATCCCATTACTATGGGGAAATGACGAGAAAGCGAGCGCGAGTATACCTTATGCCTGAGTTTGATCAAAAACAGCGCCAGGAAACTCCTGACGCTGGATTGTACCTCAGCCAGACCCGTCTAAAACAGGCTTAGTTGTTTGAACGGTGGATCATCGTCGGGTTTTGGGGTTTCGACGACGGCTTGTTGTTGAGCTTCGGTGAGCAGAGTCTTGATCCGTTTGAAGTCTTCTTCCATTGCCGGGCGCAAGTTTAGATTGCGCAGCACGGCTGCCGGATGAAAGAGCGGAAAATAAATGCGGCCATCAGCGCGCTTGGGCTGACCGTGTACTTTGGTGATACGCGTATCGGGTGGGAAGAATAATCCCATGCTGAACCGCCCCAGGGTAGCGATGATCTTTGGGTTGATAATCTCAATCTGCCGGTTCAAGTAGGCTGGGACACAGGTATCAATTTCGCCCGGCAGCGGATCGCGGTTGGCAGGCGGGCGGCATTTGATCACGTTGGTGATAAACACATCGTTGCGCGTCAGGCCGATCAATGCCAGCAGTTCGCCTAAGTATTTACCCGAAGCGCCGACAAATGGCAGTCCTTGTTGGTCTTCGTGATAACCAGGGCCTTCACCGATAAACATCAATTCAGCATCCGGGCGGCCCGCGCCAGGGACTGCCAGAGTCCGCCCACTGTGAAGTTCACATTTGGCACAGGCGCGCACCTCTTTAGAGATAACATCCAGCGCCGCGCGGCGTTCGTCCAGGCTCATTACTTTGGGATCGGTCACATTGCCCTCACTTTTCCGCTTTTGATTGGCGGGTGAACTGGTCATGATAAGTGACGCGCTTCGAGAGTGCGGCGACATGAGCGGCAAAACGCTGCCGGTAAGCTTCATCGAAAGGTCGCACTTCCATCAGCAGCGCGTCTTCGCCATCGTCACGATAATACCCTTTACGCCGTCCGACCACCTTGTACTCGTATTTTTCATACAGCGCCTGGGCGGTTCTGTTGCTGGCGCGCACTTCTAGAACCGAATATTCGCCATCTAGATTCATGGCCCGCTGCAACATATTGGTAAGCAGCAGCTCGCCTAAACCTCTGCCGCGAAAATCAGGGTGGACGGCAATCGTGCTGATATGCGCTTCCCCGGCGATCAGCCAGCATCCTCCATAACCGGCTAGCAGCGGGGCGGTTTTGGGACGCAAAAGGCGTTGAACCAGCCCACGCAGACCGTTTACCGGAGCAAACCCCGCCTCGTGGACCTCGATCACGACCAGATGCGATGTTTCGCGGTTGTTGACTTCGAACTGGTATGTATTGGGCGACCAGGGCGAAGAAAACGAAAGCCGGTCAATGCTGACCACCTGGGGAATATCTTCCAGGCGCATATGGCGAGTCAAATAAGTCGGTGTCATGGATGAGGCACTCCGGGTTGATGTAAATAAATCGGGGTGACGCTGGCGGGATCGTCTGTGCTGCCGTTGCGTATACGCCCCCAGGCGATCTCTGCCAAAAAACCTGCCCGCCGTAGATTGTGCGTACCGGGCAGAAGATGAACCAATCCACTGTTGGCCGTTAGCAGTTCGCGCCCCGGCTCATCGACTTCTCCGACGATGAGCGTTTCGTGGTCGATAGACTGGACGAGTTTTTCCCATGAAACGATATCGGCCTGCCCCTGTGCCACCCAAGAGGTTCCCTGCCAGGTATAGTGTTGCGCGCAGATACGCCCGCGCCCAGCCAGCAGAACAGCGATCAGCGATCCACCCAAAGCGGGAACACTGGCGGCTAAAATGTCCAGAGTAGGGACAGCGACCAGCACCAACCCGGCGGCAGCGGCTAAACCTTTAGCGACACTCAGACCAATCCGCAGCCCGGTGAATGAGCCCGGCCCCTGAGATACAGCAACTGCTGTAAGATCGGCAGGGCGAAACTGTGCCTGTTTGATTGCCTGCCGGATCGCAGGACTGAGTTCTATCGTATGGTTGTTAGCCGTGTACCACGATGACTCAAAAAGAATCTGGTTTCCATCGTGCAGCGCGAGGCTGAGAAAACGGCTGGCTGTATCTATGGCGAGTAACAAAAAATCTTTGCTCCTGAGAACTACAGCGAATCGAATAATTTCTGTTGCAGCGCCGCCAGGCGCATTTCGTAGCGTTTTCCAGTGGCCGAAAAGTCTAATTGCCGCTGTGTATCGTCGAGAACGTCAAACGCGATCCATAATCGTTCGGGTGGAAGCGTATCTTCGATATTTTCCGGCCATTCAATGACGAGGATTCCCTCGTTATGCAGCAGCTCTTCCAGTCCGATACTCCAGGCGTCGGTCATTCCATGCAGGCGATAACAATCGATGTGATAAAGGATCAGTTGATCTTGCGGGCGGCGGTGTTCATGAATCAGCGTGAAAGTTGGGCTGGTTACCATTTCGCGCGCGCCCCAGCCTGCGCCGATCCCTTTGGTGAACACGGTTTTCCCTGCACCCAGATTGCCCGCCAGGCAGATCACATCGCCCGGTTGGAGGATTTCCCCCAGGCAACGCCCGGCATGAAAGGTGGCTTCCACACCCTGACTGGTCCATTCAAGAAGTTTCATATCTGGCTTTAGCACATTCTCACTCTTACCGATGACGCTTTTCATTATACTGCGCCCCCCACCTCTGACAATAGCAGACCCGGCAGACCGCGACCAATACTTAACCAACCATTGCCGAATTCGCCACAACGAGTGGACTATGTTATTATTTCGCACTAGTTAAGCGATGCTGGTTTTCTGGGATTAACCTATGCGTATCCTTGTCATTTCTGATATTCACGCCAATTTAGCTGCTCTAGAAACAGTTCTTGCGGACGCTAAAGGAAATTGGGATTATGTCTGGTGTTTGGGGGATGTTGTTGGTTATGGCCCAGACCCAAATGAATGCTGCGATTTGCTGCGCAGCCTGCCGCATCTCTGCCTGGCTGGGAATCATGACTGGGCGGCGTTAGGGCGACTGGACATTCGCACCTTTAATGCCGATGCGCGGCGCGCGGTCACCTGGACCCGCGACACGCTTACCCCAGACAATATGGCCTATCTATCTGCGCTGCCAACCACATTTGTATTGGGTGATTACACCCTGGCGCATGGCAGCCCGCGGGAGCCAGTCTGGGAATATATCCTCGATCCGTTAATCGCGGCTCTCAATTTCCCTCATTTTGAGACACGCTATTGTTTTGTCGGTCATACCCACACGCCGGTGATTTTCCAGTTAGTCGATGAGCGTGGTGATACCGATGCCCTTCCGCCGGTATACAGCGAACCGAAACAGCTGAACGGTCACCGCCTTATTATCAATCCAGGCAGTGTGGGGCAGCCCCGTGACTCAAACAAAGATGCCAGTTATGGCATTTTGCATGTACAAGAAGCGGTTTTTGAATACCGGCGCGTAGCGTATCCTATCAAAACCACGCAGGACAAGATGCGCAAACTTGATATGCCTGAACGGCTGATCACCCGCCTGGAGCATGGTTGGTAGGCGTATCAGTGGGAAATTGATAAAAATGAAAAGACCGGGTCACAACCCGGTCTTTTGTGT
>JACRBK010000617.1 GCA_016234525.1 Chloroflexota bacterium | reverse complement strand
ACCGGGCGTTTCCGTTCGGACCTGCCCGACGGTTACAGCACCACCCCGCCGCCGGTCTCCTCCACGCTGGCGCAGTATTTCCTGCCCTCGATAATCTCAATGGAACAGGCGGCTTATGCGTGGCAGCAGCAAACCGGCACAATGCCTACCCCTACCGGCATATCGCTGATCGTTTACCAGCCGATATTGCTGGCTCAGGCCGAAGTGCGCTACGCGGATCGTAAAAGCAACGCCTCGTTGATCCAGGATTATTGTTATCAGGTCCCGAACGTAGAGCGGGCCGGGCTGACCCGGTGGGAAGAATACTTAACCACCTATATTGAACCGCGCGAACTCAGCCAATCACCCTTTGGGGATGCCGCCTATGGTGACCTGCCGCCGGGATTGGCGGACACAAAACGGTTGACGGCGCTCAAAACTGAGCTGGTCGATTACATCTATAAAACGGCGGCACTGATCCTGATGTATAACCCGACGCTCGACCTGTACGGCACACCCGATATGGTCCGCCGTGATTTTATAGTCCAGGCCCAGGGGTTGGCCCGCCAGCGTCGTGATGCCGAGGCAGACGCTACCGCTGTACGTTATGACAAAATTTTCGACCAGTTAGAGGCCAAACTGCGCAAGACAGCCCGTGATCTGGCTTCGGACCAAAAGCAGTTAGAGTCGCTGAAGGGTGAAGAACTCTTTACTACTGGCGAAGCCGTCCTCAGCTTGCTGAAGGGGCGCACCACCTACACCCTCTCGCGTGTCAGCCGTTCGCGCCGTTATAAAGACCAGGCGCGTGAAAGCGTGTATGGCGCTGAGCAAGTTATCGCGGAACTGGAAGCAGAGATTGAAGAGACGCAGGCCAAAATGGAAGATGAACTGCACCTGATCAATGAGAAGTGGGCGCAGATCGCGAGTGTCGTGGAAGAATATCGGATTTCACCGCTCAAAAAAGATGTTCATCTGGCCGTTTTTGGCATTGGTTGGAAACCGCATTGGCTCGTTCAGGTCAACGGCCAACCGGCGGTTATCCCCGCGTGGGGAGAATAAGTTTCCGGTCCGTAGAAAAACCGGCCTCACCCCCTACCCCCTCTCCAACCCAGTTGGAGAGGGGACCGCTGCCGGGCGAGTTGGTGTAAAAACGCGGCACTGCTTCGCCCGGTTTCTCCCCCGTCTCTGCGCAGCGAGGATAGGGGTAAACGCAGCACCATTCTTGCGTTATCTACTGATCCCTCAATATCTGCTCGACTTCCGCGCGGCGCGGCAGACCACGCGCGCCGGGCTGGCCGATCTTTAGCGCCGCCACCGCATTCCCCCAGCGTAGAGACTCTTGCAGATCGGCGCCGTTCAGCCGCGCTGCGATAAAACCACCATCGAACGCATCTCCCGCGCCGAGGGTATCGACCATACGAGTCGGGTAAGCAGGCATTGGGATAATCTCACCCTGGGGATCAGCCGCCAGCACACCCGCCGCGCCTGATCGCGCGACCACGATCCGCCGCCCGGCGGACAGGGTGCGCGCCGCCGCTTCGATGGATTCTGCCCCGGCTAGCGGCACAATTTCCTCAGCCGCATTGCCCAAAACCACATCGGAAAGCGCGACCGCGCGCGTGATCGTCTCTCGAATATTATCCCCCCAGCCCCACAGTTCTAAGCGCAAGTTGAGGTCTAACGATACCGGGACACCGGCCCGCTGCGCGATCTCCATCCCGTACAGCACAGCCTCACGCGTCGGAGAGGCGCGCAGCCCGATTCCGGTCGTGTGCAGCCAGGCCGCGCCGCTGATGAGATCAGCATCCAGATCACCGGGAGTCAGGCGCATATCTGCCCGGTTATCCGGCGGCCACACCACGATCAGGCGCTCGCCGTCCGGCTGAATCATGGCGATCACCATCGGCGTGAAAAAATCCGCCAGTCGCCGCACACCCCGCGTATCAATCCCCTCGTGGCTCAGATCATCACACACCCAGCGGCCATACCCGTCGTCGCCTATCGCGCCGACAAAGACCACCGGCACGCCCAGCCGCGCCAGCGCTACCGCGCCGTTTGCTGCTGATCCGCCGCCGTATAACTGCGGGGTCGATTGGCTGAGATCAGGCGCGCCGGACGAACGATCCGGCAGGCGAATCACCAGATCAACATTCGCATCACCGATCACCACCGCATAAGAACCTTTATCGAGAGCGCTCATTCTGCGCCTCGCGCTGTTTCGACAAACTGCCGGACGCGATCTTGATCTTTACGGAAACCACCCCCCGGTAAAAGTCGGTTCGTATGAGTCAGCGAATCCACGCCCCAGGGACGCACCGCGCGGATTGCGTCCGCCACGTTCTCCGGCGAGAGTCCGCCCGCCAGAATAACCGGCAGGCGCGACTGGCGCACGATCTCGCGGCTGATCGTCCAGTCGTGCGTCTGGCCCGATGCGCCGATCCCGGCAATATGCGCGGCCTGCGTATCGAGAATCAGAAAATCGGCAGCGTCCTGATAACTCAATGCCGCCGGGATCGCCTCTGGCCCGGCGACCGAGATCGCCTGCATGATCTTCACCTGCGGCAGGCGCACGCGCAGCGCCCGCACCTGTTCCGGCGAAAATGTCCCGGTCAGGCCGCACAGGTGCAGCACATCCGGCTGCACGGCGTCCACCATCGCGGCGATCAGGTCGGGATCGCGCTCCACGGACAGCGCTACCGTCACTGCCCGCCCGATTACTGCCGCACAAATGGCGCGGGCCGTTGTAAAATCGATCTCGCCCGGCAGCCCCCGATCAGAGGGAGTCACGCCGAGGTGATCCACTCCTAACGCTGCCAATACGCAGGCTTCGTCGGGAGTCTGCATCGTATAAATTTGAATTTTCATGGGGTGCAGTTACTCTTGAAGTGTATAACTCGCCAATAGACGAACACGATCAGATGACAGGTACCAGTCATTGGTCACCCAGTCCACCCGCCGCACCGTGAACATCCCCAGGTCGCGCGCGTGAACGGATTGCAGAAACTCAACCAACCGCAGCGGATTTTGCGGCGGTGTGCGGAACCGCATAATCGTAGTGTGGGCCGTCACGATCCGATAACGTTGATCCAGCGCCCCGCCTAATCCCACCCGCGCGACCGACTCGCGCAGCCGGGCGCGCAGGGCATTGAGCGCGCCATCCGGTGAATAGCCACAAACTAACACTGTATCCCGGCTGGCGGACACCCCTTTAAAGTGCAGGGGAAACGGGCGCACCCACGAGAACAGATCATCAAGCGCGGCGCGATAAGTCTCCAGCGGCACCGTCTCCAGGTCGAACCCCGGCGCGGCGTTGATCAACGCGAGCAGCGTAAGATGCAGTTCATCCGGGTGGTAAAAATGTTGGCCGGGGGCGATCTCGCGCAGTTGATCGATCACGGCTCCGATCTGCGCGATCATCTCCGGCGCCGGGCGGATGATCAGCGTCATCCCACGCCGAGGATCAGAATCCCGATCAGACAGATAGGGATCGGTTTTCACTTGACCGGCAGCAAACGCCGCCTGCGCTTCGTTCCACAGGCGATCATAAACTGCCTGGGCCGGATCGGGAGCCATCATCAAAGTTACTCTTCTTCAAACACCCAGTTTTGCAGCACACTCGCCAGCAGTGCTGCCCGGCGCGGTAGGCTGGTAGTGATAATATGTTCGTGTTCGGCGTGCATCCCATCGCCGCGCGCCCCCAGCCCATCCAGCGTGGGAATACCCATCGCGGCGGTGAAGTTCGCATCACTGCCCGCGCCGGTCAGTTCTTCGCCCACCGGCACGCCCAACGTGCCCGCCAGCCGCGCCAACTGGTCAAAGGTGCGCATCATACGATCATTACGCTCCATCGGCGGACGCCAGATGCCGCCCTTCACTGATAGGCGAATGCCTTTGATCACTGGCGTGAGATCGTTGATCAACGCCACCAGCCGCTCACATTCGGGCTGGTTGGTAAAACGCATATCCACCGTAAATTCGGCATGGGGCGCGATAATATTCTGTGCTGTGCCACCAGAGATCAGATTCACCGCTACCGACGTGCCTTTGTCCGGCGCATCCCACGAGATAATCCGCAAAATCTGGTAGGCGGCCTCGTGGATGGCGTTGATCCCTTTTTCGGGTTCTTCGCCCGAATGCGCGGGCAGTCCTTCGATGGTGACGGTATAACGTGCCGTTCCGCGCCGCGATGTTTTGACCATTTCTCCCTGGGTAGCCGGTTCAAAAACCAGCACCAGCCCGGCGTTCGCTGCCACTTTTTCGACCAACTCACGCGCCTGAATGCTGCCCCGCTCCTCGTCGGTAGTGAACAACGCCCACACCGGGCGGCGCGGCAGTCCGCCATGCAGATGCAGCAGCCCCATCACCTTGATGATCAGCGCGATCCCGGCTTTCATATCCAGAATACCGGGGCCATACAACCGGGCACCGCTCTGCCATAAAGGCATATTGACCAGCGTCCCGATAGGCCACACCGTATCGAGGTGGCCCATCAGCAAGATCGGTTTGCCGGGTGCATTGGAATTCCACGACGCATAGAGAATATCCCCGGCTTCGCGGCGCGGGAAGATGTCCACTTGCGCGCCGGATGCTTGGAGCTGCTCGAAGACAAATTTCCCCAGTTCATCGACGGCGTGTTTATCCATCGTCGGCGACTCGCGGATCACCAGTTCTTTGAGCAGATCGATAATCTCGTCGTTATGTTCGCGGAAAAAGTCCAGAAGTTTCATGAATCAAGACCATGAATCGCTAAAAGGGACACAGATCATTGAGCGTATACGAGCGGTTGTTATAGCCGTAACTGTTCAGGATGCTCAAGACATTAGGTTGAGTCGCGCCGGTCGAGATTGCCTGGGCGCAGGCGGCGCGCGCGTCATTCGTGGCGCGGAAGTTGTCCATAAACGCCGTCCCCATCGCCGCGAAACCGCTGCCCGTTGTCCCTGCTGGATTCTCGCTTTGCAGCACACTCAGCCAGTCGTTCGCGCGGCCATTATTCAGCCGTGCATAACCAATCACGATGCGGAAAGCGGCATAAGCGCGCAAGGCTTCATATTCGCCCGAAATGGTCCACGACAGCAGCGAGTTATCTTTGCGCAGTGCATCATAATCCAGAATCGCGGGGCGAAGCTCCCCCGCGCGGAAACGATCATCGGCTTCATACAGCGCATGAATCCGGTAGCGTGAGCCAGTCTCCTGGCGCTGCGCCAGCAGATAATCAACGCCGTTCCAGTCCCAAACATCGATCACGCTGTGCGGCGGGCCGCTGGCGCTCGTACCGGGCGGGTTGATCTGGGCGGTGAGTTCCAAAATGCCGTCGTTTTCCACATCCGCGATGCCGATTCGCCCATTAATCGCCACAATCTGCCCGCTGTTCAGTTCTTCAAACGCGCCGACTATCGCATTCCACGACAGGATTTTAGCCTCTTTATAACAGCCGGACGTGCCGCACGTTTCGATAAAAAAGACCAGTTCGTTTCTGACGTCGGCGTTCATATCGCCCACGCGCAGCAGTTCGGGCAAGGCCAGCGATTGATTAAATTGAGTTTTATAGAGCAGCCGGTAGCCGCCGCCGTCGCAGCCATAAACCAAAAGCTGCCCGGCGTTCAACAGCGCCTCGGCGTTATAAGTCATCGGGTTGTAGAGTGTGACGATCACCTCTAACACACCGTCACCCGTGAGATCAGTATCGGCCTGCACCAGCCCACCCCGATCCGTGAGCGCGCCCCAGTTGCGCAGCGTCGCCTCTACCACCGTAGACGATCCGCCGCCGGAGAGATAACGCCCGATCACCACGCTGAAATCGTCAAATGTATCCGGGCGCGGGGGCGGCGCCGGAGCAGCGGGCAGCGGGCAGTCGTTCGGCTGATAGTAAGGAACCGGCGGCGGCGCGGCAGCGGTGAGTGTGGCGGCCTGAATGGTAGCAATCGCGGCGGTAGCGGTCGCATTCGGCCCGACTGGGTTTCCGCCGACAACGCCGGGTGTAGGTGTCACCGCAGCCTGCCCGGTCGGCGTGATCAACCAGACCGACAGCCGCCCGCCCGGTGTGGCGGTTGTCAAGACGCGGCTGGTCGGAGTCGGCTGATCACGATCCCCGATAACATCGGCTACCGGGCCGCACGCAGCCAGCCCTAGAATACACAAGAGCAGAATAACAGAAGTGATAAGGCGTGTCGTGTTCATGCTGCGAAGTATAACGCAGTGGTCAAGCCGCGCCAGTAAGTTGCTATGATTACGCATATTATTCATCCACATTTCGTGGTCGCCAGGCTTATGAATGATCTGCGTATATTTTAGGGGCTGAGGGCCAAAAATGATTTAACAACACGCTCGCAATACTTCACCACTTCCGGTTGGAATTTAAAATGGGAGAATCATAACCTGATTCTCCCACTCGCTCGCCTCGCAGAATCTCAAGCTGGTAAGCCGACCTTCGCTCACCCAATCAGCAGCCTACTCCAAGGGCTTTGTCTGCTTATCCCCTGCTAACTGGCATCGATCCTGCCGTCAACGACGGTGATACCTTCATATATTCCTTCGTAAGTAGGTACAACTTCTACGGTTCCGTCTGCTTTGCATCTGGTTAGTTTTGCTCTAAATGGGACCGTGAGTTTGCCCTCTTT
>JACRBK010000603.1 GCA_016234525.1 Chloroflexota bacterium | reverse complement strand
TATGTATTCCCGCACGCGCTTTTTAGAGCTGAAGGTGAACCTGGTTTGTTCCAACAGTGCGGCGGCCAACCGCACCAGGTTGACGCTGAGTATCGACGGGGTGGACCAGGAGGTGTTGTGGGACCAGGCCAGCCCGGTCGCCAACTACCGCCAGATGTGCTGCCTTAATGTGGTGATTGACTTGGGGGCGAACTTTAACACCTTCCACACCCTCAAATTACGCTGGCAGCCCACCGCGGGCACCAGCACGATTTACGGTGTGGCGGGAGAAGTCGCCCCGAAAATGTGGATTCGTGAACTCATGGAGGAGAAATACTACTAATGCGCACGCTCTGTCTATTTTTGTTGTTCGTGTTGTGTTTGTTCGCTGCCTTGCCCGCCGCTGCCCAGCAGGAGGGCCACGCCCTGATCTACATCGATGTCTGCCGGGTCGCCGGGAGCAACGATTACGCCGCGACGTTCTCGAATATCGGCACCGCCGCGCTGCATGTCGGGTACGACCTGCGAACTAATCCGGGCGTGGCTGTTGATGTCGGACTGCTTGAGCCGGGACAATCCATCACGGCGCGTATCCACCTGGCGGATGGCGTCCAGACCGGCATGAACTTGATGTACCTGGACGACCACAGCACCTGGCAGTATTCGTTCTGGTATCGTTATCTGGATGGCTCGCTCAACTACCGCATTTGTTCTGCGGCGGGGCTGCCTGATGCGGCTCCGGCTGCGCCGGCGGGTGCTCCTGACTGCGGCAATGGGAACGGTCTGGCGCTGGTCCAGTTTGAGACCGATACCCCGCTGTATTACCAGGCGAGTCCGGATGCCCAAACCGACTACGCCATCCCCGCAGGCAGTACCGCCTGGCTGACGCTGAACACGGTGGATTTTTCTGCCGTGCGCTGGGCGTGTATGACGCTCTGGGTGCCGGTCGGCAGTATCCAGTAACATCCGCGAGGAGAAAAAACGGCATGGGTGAACTCATTCACGACCTGTTTTATATACTGCTGGACAACCTGGGGCTGATTATCCTGGTCTTGTGCGTCACATCGGGTGTGGCGTTGGGCATGTTTGTCTGGTCCCGATCCAGAGACAAAAAAGATAAGGACCGCGAAGTGTCCACCTATGCCGAGGCGCTGCGCGATGTCACTGCCGCGCTGAACACGACGACCACGGCGCTCAGTAACACCCAGGACAAACTGCGCGAAGTACATGATACCAATATCATCCTGCATGACCTGTTGGCGACGGCCCGCCAGCAGATGAAAGAGTCCGAAGAAACCAACAAGCAGCTTAAATCTGCCCTGGATGCGGAGCGCGACCAAAGCAAGACGACCACCGACCAGTTGCAGAGTGAGATTAACCGGCTGAATGAAGTCGTCAGTCAGTTGCAGCAGCAGATTGATAATGGCCAGGTGGCACACTTGGAAGAAGTCAATCGCCTTGAGAAGTTACTCCGGGCATCTGAGACGGCTCGTTTAAAAGCTGAGCGTGATCTGCGGGACCTGCGAACTGATTTTCAGTCGCTGCGTGAACAACTCAGTCGCCCGGCGGCGGAGGGTGGTCCGTGCGAGGAAGTGCAGCCTGGGCAGGAACCGTCCGTCGAGGTGGAAAAGGTGACGGAGACACCGTTAGCGGCCACCGCGAACGAGGGGGCGAATGAGGCGGTTGTTTCTCCGCCACTTGAATCTGTTATTCCCGAATCCGTGCCAGCCGTGCCTGGCGAATAATCCAACCTACAAGGAGAACACGATGAGCAAGAAGTTTTTCCAGTCGAAGAAGTTTGTCTACGCTCTGTGCGTATTCCTGGCGCAGCTCCTGCTGGTAGCGCTGCCCTCGGTGGTCTCGCTCGACCAAGACCAGATGGACATGCTGAGCAACATGATCCCGACTGTGTTTGTTATCGGCGGGCTGGTCATCACCGGCCACGCCGCGACGGACATCGCCTATGCCTGGCTGAATCGTGTGCCGTCTACCGATCTCAGTACAGCGGCACATAACCTGGTGGATGCCTTCCAGCCGGAGAAAGCTGAAACTATCTCGGCGGCCAGCGCCGTCATACCCGCGCAACATCCATAGAAGTCGCGGCCCAAATAACTGAAAATGAAGGCTCCCCGGAGCAAGCTCCGGAGTATCTGTTCAAAACCCTTTACAATTTCGCGGCAAGCCGCGGGGTATTGAACCCATCTGGGAATAAAAAACACCCGTCGGCGAGAGCGGCCAACGGGTGTTTTTGTTGCTAAGTCGAGAGGATAGTCAATATCCCTCTTTGGAAATGAGCAAGGCATGAATAGGTCGCCAATCTGGGCGCACCCATCCGACGATTCGTAATACCTCTCGAAGGATTTGCGCGGATAGTGCAGGGTGGAGTTTATCAAAAGATTCGTTCCACTCTGCAACAATCTGAATAAATTCATTAGGACCGCGTTTTCCCAGCGCCGTAAATGCAGCGGCAATACGACTTGCCTGGGCTAGGGCTGCCGCCAGGGTGCACAGGGCAGACGCCCGACTCCTCGCATCCTGAATGCCGCGCGCCACCTCTAACCCTTCGGCAAACAGGCCGGCGGCCTGTTCATCTCCCTCGCTCGCCAGGGCTGTCGCCAGATCGCTCAGGGCAGACGCACGAATCCCTTCAGACTCAATGCCGCGCGCCACCTCCAGCCCCTCGGCAAACCGTCCTGCCTGGGCCAGGGCTGCTGCCAAGGCGCTCAGGGCAGACGCACGACTC
>JACRBK010000610.1 GCA_016234525.1 Chloroflexota bacterium | reverse complement strand
GGTCGCGCTGCGGTCGCTGGCGTTTATGGTGGGCGACAAACTGACCACTAATCTGGCAGAAGTGAACCGGGGCGACATTCGCGTTTATGCGTCGCGCGGCGTGCCGGAACTAGTCCAATTATCTGAGCAAGGCGATCCGGTGTTTACGGCGGAGACGGTCCAGGTCGTGCGCGACTGGGCGCGGCATGAAGATGTGGATATCACCATAGGCCGTATGACGTTTTTTGGCCAGTTTACCCCGGTGAAAGACGGCGAGGCCGAGACTTCACAGTTAGGGCAGGTGTTGTTCGTAGAGCCGGAGTTGTACCCGTTTCACGGCGAGATCACACTCACCGATCCCCCGGGTGATCTGACTCTGGAAGAGTTTTACGCCCAATACCAGGGTGAACCGGAAAACCCTTACCCGATTGTGATCTCCAGCCATCTGGCACGGCAGGTCGGGCTGCACCTGCAAATGGGCGATACGTTTCGGATAGGCGCAGGAGAAACGCTCTACATCGTGAGCGGAATCGTGCCTGCCACGTCCGAAACAGTGTTGACCAATCCGGCGGCGGCTTTGTTGGGCGATTATGCCTATCTGCCGATGTCCGCGCTTGCCCTGATGGATGAACCAGTCCTGCCTGATCAGCTTTACATCAAGGTTCCGCTGGGGCGTGACATTGAGGATGCTGAAAAGAGCCTGATCCGCCAATTGCAGAATCACTACGATCCCGAAAAAACAGATTTTGACAAAGAATTGAACCGGGCAACGGTCCCGGAACTTGAAAAGCAGAACCGTGCCACTGCCGATGTGATTGATAATATGATCCTGGTGATGGGGCTGTCCTCACTGCTGATCGGCGGCATCGGCATCATCAACACGATGTTGGTGGTCGTCAGCCGTCGCACGCTCGAAGTGGCGGTACTCAAAACGCTCGGCCTCAAAGCTTACCGGGTGACCCTGCTGTTTTTGGTTGAGGCGCTGCTCATGGGCCTGATCGGAAGCCTGATCGGGGTGGTGTTCGGCGTGATTCTCAGTTATATGATCCGGAGCGTGGGCGAAGAAGCCTTTGCGATTACCCTGCAATGGCGGATTTATCCCGAAGCGATGTTAAGCGGCGTTTTTCTAGGCGTGGTGATCACCTGCCTGTTCGGGTTTTTGCCCACCCTGATCGCGGGGCAGGTTCGCCCGGCGGTGGTACTGCGCCCCAATGAAGCTCAAATGCCCGCCGCTGGTCTGCTTCAGGTGTTATTCGCGCTGGTCGTGATGATCACGATTCTCGGCCTGCTGGTGAGTTCGGTCGCCGGATCGGCGATCCGGTTTAACCCGGTCTATGCGATTGCTGGCGCGGGGGCATTAGTCGGGCTGTTTGCCGGGGTGATCGTAGCGAATACCCGGCTCGGTCAGCCGATCCCGGCTTATTATCTGTTCCGCTTGCCGCGCCGTTTTGAGATGTTAGAGAACAGGTTGACCGGGACGGCTGGACTTTTGCCAGGGCTGCGCCGCCGCTTTCCTGATCGCCACGAACGCGGGCGCGTAAATATTACCTTGGGGTTGCGAGCGCTGCGCCAGGGTGTTCTGTTCTATGGCGCGGTGGCGGTGGGATCAGCGGTGGCATCGCTGATTGTATTGGTTGTCAGCGAAGTGTGGCTTCCCTTTGGCCTGGGGGATACACAGCCATCTAACACGGTAATCGGCGCGCTCGACCGCAACGAATGGGGCTGGGCGATCTTTGGTCTCCTGCTCATCGCGGGATTTAGCCTGCTGATCCGGCGGCGTGGGCAGGTTTTCGGCGGTTTGATCGGGCTGAGTTCGTTGGGGATCACCTTCGGCGGCACGCTGGCTTTTCTGATCGGGCTGGTTCTATCAGTCTTGCTGAAAAACACCGGAGTCTGGGGACTGTTAGAGCAAGTTTCGACAGGCATTCTGCTGGTCGAAGGAGCACTGGCCGTGCTGGGGCTGGTCTTTGTGCTGTATTGGCTGATGGTCTGGGCAGTGGGCAAAATGCCGGTCGCGCTGCTGATCGGAATCGTGAGCCTGGTCGTGTTGGGAATTATCCTGGGTATAGCGGCTGCTGCCGCGTTCGTGGGTGATATTGTTTTGATCGCCCTGGTGGTTGCGGTAGTAGTTATGGTGTTAGGGCTGCGGCTGCGCTTTGGTTCGCGTCCATTTAGGGGATTCTGGCAGTATTGGTGGCGGGGCTCTGCGGTGGACGGTCGCCTGGTGCTGCGCGAGATGTCGGGACGGCGCAGCCGGGTGGCTTCCACGTTGTTGGGGTTGAGTGTAGGTGTTGCGGGGCTGAGTCTGGTTGCATTGACGACCGGCGCCGCCAGCCATCTGTTAGAGATTCAACTCGGTGACAGCGCTGAAGGCAATCTTTTGATCGCCGATCCCACATCGAAAAATGGCGACAAGATCACCGAAGTGTTGAGTCAAGCTGAGGGAGTGCTAAGTTTTTCGCAGGTGACGACCTATCGCGCGGTACTGATGGAGATCAACGGGAAACCGGTTGAAGCGTTCCACCGCCGCGAGGAATCTGAGCAAGACCGGCCCAACGAAAACAGCAATTTCGAGCCGCAGGAACAAGGCGTTTCCATTGGTTTGACGGCCCGCCAAACATTGGATGATATGCCGGATTATCAAATGAAATCCGGGCGGATGATGAATGCGGACGATGCCGGAAAACACGTCATCATGATCCGCGAGTCGTTTGTGACTGAGGAACTAGGGATCGAGCCAGATGATCGACTGATGTTTTTGTTCGAAAACCGTCCGGGTGAAGCGGATGACGTGCTGATGCAGTTTCGGGTGATCGGCATCATCTCGCGCAAGTCGGAGCAGCTTGGCCTGGAAGAAATGGTCAATCTCTCGATTCTGCCGCCGAAGGTGTTACCCGGCACCGTTGGCCCGGAAGGTATCGCTACGATTGCGATGGTGGACGAGAGCAGCGATGTCTATATGGATCAGGTCTTGGTGTCTTTGGCGGATGTTCCCGGCGTGATCGCTATTGAGCTGAGCGCCGTTACTCAGATTATCGAAAACTTGATCGGCCAGTTGAAGGCGATTCCGACCCTGGTCGCATGGCTGGCGCTCGTTGCGGGAACGGCCATTATCGCCAATACCGTTGCGCTGGCAACGCAGGAGCGGCGGCGGCAGATCGGGGTAATGAAAGCGGTGGGGTTGAAGGGCCGCCGTGTGTTAGGAATGTTGATCATGGAGAATGGATTGATCGGCCTGATCGCGGGGCTGATTGGCGCGGCGGTGGGCTTCTTGGTGACGATCATAATGGTGCTGGCGACCCCATCGCCTGCTCAACTGCGCGACACGATTGAGTTTGCCACGATAGGGTGGTTAATTCTGATGTCTGTCTTGGTGGCGATTGGTGCGGCGACACTCTCTGCCTGGAGCGCTGCTGCCGAAAAACCTATGAACGTGCTGCGTTACGAGTAAAAATCCATAAAACAGGGTGTGCTGAGAGGCACACCCTGTTGGTCTTAATTGCTATTGGATGATCCTGGCCCTTTACTGGATAACCGGCGCGTTGTTCCCCGTGCCACGCACCAGGAATTGATCACTCGGTATCCACACCTGCCCGGACGGGGTCTCGATTTTCGCCCACTTATAATCCGCCGTCCAGCCGATAATGTTGTATAGGCCACCGGCCAGCATCGCGCCGGTAGGAAGGTTGATGTCCGGCTGGCTGTAGACGATCCGGTCAAATTCAAGAACCGCCATCGGGATTTCCAGACTGCCTACCGGCTCGGTGACAACCGGGACTTCGTCCCAAACACCCCGGAAGATAATATGCATAATGCGCACCCAGCCCACGCCGAAACTGCCGCTGACACGCAGCCAGGGCAGCGTTGGGTGCCGTCCGGTCACGTTGAGGTTCGTGCCGCCGGGAACTGACGTGAGATCATCATACTCTGCGCCAGGGCCGCTGCGAATGTTCAGCCGGTGAATGTTCACCACAGCCACATTAGTAGCAGGAACAAAGATGTTATAAACCGGAATGCCCGCCATATCGCCTTGCAGGGTCAACCCGCTGAAATTCATCCAGCCAGAGAAGCCGGTTTTGGTCACTCTCAGCCACAAACCATCCGGCGAGCGGGCGATCACGCCAAGTTGCTCGCCTAATGAGGCGGCCCACATGGGGGCGCTGCTGAAACCGCCCTCGGCATAGGCGACTTTTCGTTCTACTTCCACAACAGCGGTCGCAAAAGCCGCCCCGGTATACACCGGTCCATCTACGCCTGTATCTGACACGACGCGAATATAATCCGATGCTCCCGCGAGGCTGACAGCGCTCACCGGAATCCAGCCGATGCCGAAGACGCCAGTCACCTGCCACCAGGTATTATCAGCGTTGCGCCCTGTCGCAGGAACAGCCGTACCTGCCGCCAAAGTAGCAATCACATCGCCGCTGCCCGGTTGAGTGGTCACTGCTACATCCGCATTGACGCGGATCGTCGGGCCATCGAATGACGGTCCGGGATCGCCGACTCGCTCGACCAGGGTTTCTTCACCCCGGAAAGCGACTTCGCCGGCGTTCACCCAACCTGCGCCCAGCGGAGTCTGAACCTGCCACCAGTTGCCATCGATTGAGCGTCCCATCACGGTGAGCACGGCGCCCGTGGGCGAAATGCCGACTATAAATGAGTCCGCGTTAGGATTGCGGTATACCGTCGCCGGGAACCGATCCACGAT
>JACRBK010000090.1 GCA_016234525.1 Chloroflexota bacterium | reverse complement strand
GTCTGGACGGGATTAACCCACTGTTGGTAAGCCAGCGAGTACTGGCGTGAATTGATCAGGCTGTAGTACTGGATCAGCATGTTGCGCGGTCCAATGTTCCCGCCCGCCGAGACCCGTCCCGGCGCGATGGCAGCCAACACCACGACCACCGCTAACATCATCACGGCCCAACGGCGCGCTAACTTCGACATTGTTCCACCTCACCTTATAGTTGATCGATATATATAAGGAGAGTCTAACAGGATCGCTCTGCCGCCGCGTCACGTTTGTCTGATGGATTCCTGACCGCTATCTGACGGCTGGCCTACGGTCTGCCCAGTGCGGTTGATATGATCTATCGCGCTGTGATAATAATCGTGGTTGCCCAATACGAAATAGACTGGGCCAAACAGCACCCAGTCTATCATCTTCAGATTGGCGGACAGTCCGAGTGAAGCGTCAATATCGCCACCGATCAAAACGGCGCCCGGCTCTGTGCGATCGCGACGACCTCCAAAACGCGGCAGACTTGGGCAGGAGTCAGAAAAATGAGATGGAGGTCGGTGGGCCAGGCAGTTCGTTTCATTACCCGCCCACACGTTCGACCAGGCTCGGATCGTCGCTTTGAGGCGAATTTACCCGCCGTGATACCGGCCACGCGGTCATCCGGTCGGCGGGATAGGATTGAATCAGCGGCAAAAGCTGTTTGCCGTCCGTCTGTTTAGGATCAAGCCAATCGGCATAGGCATCACGCGGCAGGATCACCGGCATCCGGTTATGGATGGTCGCCATCAATTCGTTCGGCTCGGTGGTGATAATCGTGCAGGTCGTCAGAACTTCGCCGCTGGACGGTTCGGTCCAGCGTTCCCATAGGCCCGCCATGCCAAATGGACGGCGGTCTTTTATGGTGATAAAGAGAGGTTGTTTAGGGCCGGTGTCTAGCGCCGCCCATTCGTAGAATCCATCGGCGATCACCAAACAGCGGCGGTAGCGCAGCGCGGCGCGAAAAGCGGGTTTTTCCGCGATGGTTTCGCCGCGCGCATTGATCATTTTGTTACCGATAGCGGGGTCTTTGGCCCACGAGGGGATCAATCCCCAGCGCATGACTTCCAGGCGGCTGCGCCCGTTTTCAGGATCGCGCACCACCGTTGCTACAGCCTGGGTTGGCGCGATATTATAACGAGGCGACAGCGACGGCACGCTGTCCAGGTCAAAGACCTGGGCCAGCACGGTAGGGTTGGTCTCAGTCAACGCAAATCGTCCGCACATGTGTTCGATCATATCAAAACTGCATTCAAGACGCAAATCGATTGAAATTGTTATAATCTTGCCGGGACACTACTGGAGGCCAACATGATCGACACATCACAGCTTATTCTCTTTGTCGGGGCAGCGTTTGTGCTGCTCATCACACCCGGCCCGGCGGTATTATTCATTATGGCGCGCAGCATCGACCAGGGGCGCGCCGCCGGGATCGCGTCCGTACTGGGCATTGAGGTGGCCAGCCTGGTCCATGTTACCGCGGCTGCTTTCGGGCTGTCGGCGGTACTTATGTCATCGGCGCTGGCGTTCGATGTCGTGAAATACCTCGGCGCGGCCTATCTGATTTATCTGGGATTGCACAAGTTGTTGACCAAAGAAGAGCGCAGCGCCGAACAGACGGCTGTCGCCCAGCCGCGCTCGCGCCTGTTTTACCAGGGTTTTCTGGTGAACCTGTTTAATCCTAAAACGGCGCTGTTTTTTTTCGCCTTTTTGCCTCAATTTGTGGATCGTTCTCAAGGCTCGGTGACGCTGCAAATTTTGATGCTGGGGATGATCTTTATGGGGATGGCGGTGTGCAGTGACAGCCTGTATGCGCTGCTCGCCGGGACACTGGGTAACTGGCTGCGCGGGAATCTGAAGTTTTTACGCGGCGTGCGTTATTTTTCGGGCGGCATGTATATCGTATTGGGGCTGGCGGCAGCGTTCGCCGGGCCGAAAAAGAATTAACAGTTCATCGCCACCTGAACCGGCTTGTTGATAAAATAAAGCGAGAAACTGTAACAGGGAACGAACAGTCGAAAGGAACCGAGATGTCAGACACACCTGCACGAACCGGCTATGCGCCAGTGAACGGACTCAATATGTACTACGAGATTCATGGCACAGGGCAACCGCTCGTACTGCTGCACGGCGCTTTTTCGGCTATCGGCACATCATTCGGCAAGATTCTGCCATCCCTGGCCCAAACCCGTCAGGTGATCGGTTTTGAGTTGCAGGCGCATGGGCGTACCGCAGATATTGACCGCCCGTTGTCCCTCGAACGAATGGCGGATGATGTCAGCGCCGCGCTGCGGCACCTGGGGATCGAACGTGCCGATATAATGGGTTACAGCATGGGCGCAGGCGTCGCTCTGCATGTGGTCGTTCGCCACCCCGAGGTGGTGCGTAAACTCGTGCTTGCCTCAGTCACCTACAGGCTAGACGGTGTCCACCCCGGCCTGATGGACGGATTTGGGGAGATGAAACCCGAAATGATGTTTGGGTCGCCCTGGCACGATGAATATATGCGGATTGCTCCGCATCCTGAACATTTCGCCACCTTTTTCGCTAAGAAAACGCAGATGGATCAGGGAATCAAGGACTTCTCCGCCGAGACGATACGGGCGATCCATGCGCCGACTCTGCTCATGATTGGCGATTCTGATCTTGTCCGTCCTGAGCACGCGGTTGAGATGTTTCGACTGCTCGGCGGCGGCGTCTTCGGTGATATGCCTCCCGGTCTGCCCGATTCCCAGCTTGCCATCCTCCCTGGCACTTCTCACGTGTCGATTGTAGACCGCGCCGAGCTGCTGGTTCCGATGATCTCAGCGTTC
>JACRBK010000613.1 GCA_016234525.1 Chloroflexota bacterium | reverse complement strand
GTAGGATATTCGAGGCCAGCGGCGTCAAACATATCCTTATTATATTGCAGCGTCATGGTCGAGAAATCTTTCGGCGGGCAGTACAGCGTATCCTTATAGGTGAAGACTTCGAGCAGCGATGGGTAAATGTCGTCCTGGTCTTCGATCATGCCCGTGCCATCCGCCAGCACCCCGGCTTCGGCCCAGTCGGGCAGTTTGAAACTGTCTACATAAAAGACATTCGGGGAATCGCCACTGGCGAATGCCGCCTGAATAGTGGTGTTGTAATCGGGAACGAGGTTGACAGTTACGGCAATATCAGGATTGGCGTCCATGAAAGCATCAACCTGGGCCATCAGCGCGTCGTTTTCTTCCGTCGATGACGACCAGCCCATCAGGGTGATTTCAGAGGCGCGGCGCGCCCCGGCGATATTCGCCGTCCCGGTGAGGACCAGGGCGACAACCATCAACAATACCAACCAACGAGTCTTACGCATTGCCATATCCTCCTAAAATTTAGCCATCGAGTGGTTCAAGTTAGTTTTTGAATTGCAGACTTAACGCTTTGAAATATTTATTCCACCTCCTTGTAACAGCGTGATCTGATAGGTCTTGCCGTGAAAAGACACACAAAATCGTAGTTGCTGCCAGTGCGCCGGAAGGCGGGGATCGAGGATGGGGCCGTTTTCGGACAGGCGCAGCCCAGCAAAACCAAAGACAATGGCCTGCCACAGCCCACCACACGCCGCCCCATGAATGCCATCACGGCTGTTGCCCTTGTTATCTTCCAGGTCAATGCCCGCCGCGTGCCGGAAAAGTTCCCACGCGAGTTGATCAAAACCTAAGCGGGCGGCTACCCAGGCGTGAACCGCCGGGCTGAGGGATGATCCGTGATCACAAAGCGGATAATAGGTATTCCAGTTGTTGAGCAGCACTTCACGCGGGGCCAGTTCCTCACCCAGCAGGGCGATCAACATCACCACATCGGCTTGTTTGATGATGCGCAGACCGCGTGTGGTTTCGTAGCTGAACACGCTTTGCAAACTGTGGACACGCGGCTCAAACGCCAGCACATCGACCGGCTTGAGGTCGAAAAAACCGTCGTATTGAATATGAATCTGGCGTTCTGTGTCAAACGGGATATATAGGCGCTGGATCACCTCTTGCCAGCGCTGCCGAGAGGCTTCCGATAATTCCAACTGCTCCACCAGGCGGCGTGCATCATCGGGATGGGCGCTCGCCAGCCAATCCCACACCTCTAAAGCGGATTCAAGATGCCAGCGGGCCATCCGGTTGGTGAATACGCTGTTGTTTACGTCTTCATGATATTCATCAGGGCCGATCACATGGTGGATTTCATAGCGCGCTTGTTCGGGTTTCCACTCGGCCCGCGAGGCCCAAAAACTCGCCCCATCGAGAATGACTTCGGCCCCATGCTGACGCATAAATTCGTCATCGCGGGTCCAGCGCCAGTACTGCATCATGGCATAGGCAATATCGCTGGTGACGTGCTGCTCCAGGTCGCCGGTCCAGATACGAATACGTTTCCCTTTCGAGTCGGGTGGGGTCCATTTCGGGGTGACTTCTTCGCCTGTATCGTCGCTCTCCCAGGGGAACATTGCCCCCTGATAACCTTCAGCGACGGCTTTGGCACGCGCGCCTGCCAGCCGGTGATAACGATACATCATCAGGTTATGCGATAGTTTGGGTTGTGTCGCCGTGAGCAGGGGGACCATGAACAGTTCGGTGTCCCAAAACGCATGACCCCGGTAGCCCGGACCGCTGAGCGTTTTCGCGCCGATATTTGCCTGTTCGTCATGCTGCGGTGCCGCGATCAAAACATGGTAAATGCTAAAACGGATGGCCTGTTGTGAGAATTCGTCGCCCTCAATTTCGACATCCGACAGTTCCCACACTTTTTCCCAGGCGCGGCAGTGTTCTTTATACAACCGGTCATACCCTTTTTGACGGGCCGCCGCGAGGGTATGTTGGGCAGTGATCAGGGGTTGATCGGTATCGCGGGTGGTATGCACCGCGACCAACTTGGTGATTGTGACCGGGCGGCGTTCGGCCAGATTGAGGGTGTACTCCACCTCAGGATGGCCCGCATCGCCGGTAAAACGGGGCTGGTGTCTTCCACTGCACAACAGCGCACCATGCATAGCCATTCCATAACGGTTTTGCAGCGTGCGTGACTGCACCCAGATCTCATCGTTTCCATGTTGGCCGGTCTGCCAGGGCTGCCAGTGATTGAACGCGGTCACGGTTTTGATCTGAGTGTTTATGCCCCCCTGGATCGTCAGTTTGGGGGGAACCATGCAATACCTCGATCGTGACACGCAGCGCCAACACATGCTCATTGACCCGGCTGGTGAAACGCTCGAATGCGAGGCGGATCACATCACCAGAAGGGCTTTGCCACAGGATCGTGCGGCGCAGCGTGGCGGTTTTGAGATCGAGCTGGCGTTCATACCCGATCAGCCGCCCGCGATCCAGCCGGAAGATATGCCGTCCAAACTTCAGACGCAGCCCCAACCATTCCGGCGCCGCCGCCAGATCAGGGCTGAGATCACCCTCAACAAAATTAAATACGCCGTGTACCAGCGTGGAAGCAAATTCGGGCGCAGAGCCAGCATAACCTTCTTCCGGCAGACCGCGCACCCCGACGTACCCATTCCCGACGGTAAGCAGGGCTTCGTATTGTCCAAACTGATCGGCGCAGGTTCGCCGCTCGTCAATCTGCCATAGGTTTTTCATAAGCATTCCGATTAATCGTTTAAGCAACTATTGAAAAAACAAGCCCCACACATTTCAAATAAACCGGCCAGAAGCTCACCCGCATTTGCGGGACGGTCATTGTCAGGGCTTACGGATCGGACGATATTTCATCCAGTGTTATCTATATTCTATTTAATCGGTTAAGCAATGTCAATACCCCTATTAAAATTGGTCTAAAAAAAGGGCGCAATTTCTCGCGCCCTTGCTTTTATTTTGATGGAGTTTCGTTCGGTGTCAGGGTTTTATTAGAAGTCAGCAGGCGAAAACGGTCTTTTCGATGGCGGATCGCCAGCATCACCGCGCCGAACACAATTATCCCTGCACTGAACACCTGTGATACGTTCACGCCGCCCGATCGGGTGACTTCAATTCGCAGGTATTCCAACATAAACCGCCCTGCGGGGTAGAGGATCATATACAGCAGCACCAGATCGCCTTTTTTGAGGCGCGCACGGAAACGCCACCAGACTCCTAGCAGCACGCCAAATGTCAGCAGATTCCAGATCGACTCATACAAAAAGAGGGGATGAAAATGAGTATCAGGGGAATAGGGCGCAGGTGGATTGTCAACTTGGATACCCCAAGGGAGATCAGTCGGTTCCCCATAGAGTTCCTGATTGACATAGTTTCCCCAGCGGCCTATCGCTTGACCTAACGGCAGTGATGCTGCGCCCAGGTCCATCCACGAAAGGATATCCAGGCGGTGACGGTAGCCGTACAGGATGATCCCTAACCCGCCGCCCAATGCACCCCCGAAAATTGACATGCCGCCGGTCCATACAGCCAGCGGGCCATTTTCGAGATCGAAGAAATGCGAAAAATACCAGGCGGTGTCGCGTTCCGCCGAGATAGACGGGAACAAGACATGCCACAGCCGCGCCCCGATTAAGGCAAACAAGATCACCCAGAGCAGCCCATCCCAGACGTATTGTGGGTTTTTGCCTTCGCGTTTTGCCATCCAGGCGGTGACTGCTGCTGCGCAAAAAATACCGGTCACGATGATCAAACCGTACCAATGCAGAGTCGGGTGTAGGGTTAGCCCGAAAATGTCAAAGGGTCCGATCTCAAGTCCACGACGATCCAGGTTCATACACACTCCATCCAGATAATGAACTCCAAACTCATCAACTATAACAGACTTTGGCTGATCAGGTGGTATGTTGGCCCGTGAAAAATCGGGATATGCTATCTCATAATGATGGACATGAAATGCGCCAACTTGACGTATTTACGTGACGACGTATACTTAGCCAGCGGAAAAAACACGGACATCAACCCGGATCATGAATCATTCAATCTCCTTTATTTCGGGTACTTGGGCGGCTGGTTGGCCTGAATAGATATCGATCTCCACACTGCTACCGTGTTAAATCAGGAACTCCAGAACCACAATAGTGTGTCGACCTGGTTGGTGTGAGTTAGCAAAAGCGGGGAAGGTATGAAGCGTAGTCAAATCTTAATCGCAGTGTGGATTCTGAGCTTCATGCTACTGGGAATCGTGGCCTTTGATATCGTTCCCTGGTTTCGGGGCGACGCGCCCTGGATACCTGATGATGGGCAATGGGTCTGGCCCTATACCCATCCACACTGGCCCTGGCTGATTCTCAGCGCGGTAACACTGGTTTTGTATGTGGCCGGATCGTTTTTGGTGCTGTGGCAATCTCGGCGGGTTCTGCTCATGGTATGGACATTCAGCAGTTTTGTTTTGCTGAGTCTGCTGCTGCTCTACCTGGACGAAAGCCCACTGTTTGAACTGCTCACTCGCCTGTCAATCCAGGGGCACTATCACGGTGTAGTGCCCTTGATCCTCAATTTTGGCGACACCCTGCGCGATTGGCCAGGATTCACGGATCAGGTTTATCAGCAAACTCACCAATCCAACGGAGTGGTCATCAGTCCGCCCGGTCTGGCTGTCATCTACTATGCCAACACGCGCGTGCTCGATCATCTGCCCCTGGTGTCCAACAGTGTTAGCGCGATTGTCCGTCCAATGCAGTGCCAGGATCTGATCATGGCAAATTGGACGGACGCGCAGTGGGCCAGTACCTGGATTCAAATCCTCATGCCGTTCTGGAGTGCTCTGAGCATCGCGCCGCTGTATCGTCTCGGCACGCACCTGTTTGACCGCCCAACTGCTCGACTGGCGGTTATCATCTGGCCGTTGGTCCCTGGTTTGACCTTTTTCCAGCCGACTTTTAACGTGATTTACCCTCTCATGACGCTGGTTATGCTGGTTTTCCTGTGGCAAGGACTACTTTACACGCGCCCCGGCTCAATTTTCCTGGCTGGATTCACTCTGTCTGCTGGAATATTCTTCAATTTGACGCTGGTTCCACTGGGCCTGCTCGCTGGGCTGATTATCCTGGGCTATCATCTGCTGATACGTGTTGCGCCGCTTCAACGTGCTGCGCTGCTGAACCTGCTGCGCGACGGGCTGCTATTTGGGATCGGCACGACTTCGATCTGGCTTATTTACTGGATTGTCGGCGGCAGTTCGCCATTCGCCATTATCAAAAGCAATATGAGCCAACACTACGAACTGAACCGTCCCTACTTCTCCTGGCTGATCATGCATCCACTCGATATGTTCCTGTTTGTCGGATTTCCACTGTCGTTTTTTGTAGCGTGGCGGGCTGTGCGGTTGCGCCGGGAAAACATCACACCCAAAAAGGTATTCGTAGGATCAGCCGTCCTCACGTTGTTTGTGTTAGTTCTCAGCGGCAGCGCGCGGGGCGAAACGGGGCGTGTCTGGCTGTTTTTTGCGCCCGTCTGGGTCCTGATGGCAGCTGATATCCTGGTCGGACTGCGGGTGCGTGATCGCGTGGTTTTTTTGGTACTACAGGCAATGTGTCTTCTCGCCATCGCTTCAGTGTTGCGCTGGGCCGACTATGCTGCGCTGATCCGGCCATCGAATCCTGCCGAGGCTAAAAGCGCTCCGACTTTTCCCGTAGACGCTCAATTTTCGCGCGGGGATGACCGGATCACATTTGTCGGGTTGGATGTTGAAACAGCGCCCACAACTGTTACTTTGCATCTCCATTGGCGGGCCGAAACGCCCATCAAACACGCTTATGTTCTGACTCTGGTGAGCATTCCGCCCGACGAATCCGAGCGCGAAAGCATCGAGTGGACCCCGGAAGACTGGAATTATCCTCCCTCGTGCTGGCGAGCGGGGCGCGAATTTGTCGATACACTAGTCGTGCCGTTAGGGGATTTGCCCCTACCCGGCAATTGGCTGTTCAGTCTCGCGATCCTTGATGCATTTACCTTCGAGCCGATGCAGGTGATCAATGCCGCCGGGGAATCATCATTCCAGGTGGGTATCGGCCCTGTACACGTGCAATAGAGGAGCGTTTGTTAGCCTTGTGAGAGACCTTTATCTCATCCGAGGTGGTCTAATCGGAAGTGTAAACTAATTCCAGGATGAGCCGGAAGGTGTGCCCGGCATGAAAAGTGTGTGGAGCGACGACGGAAAGCGTTCCAGAGTTGGTACGCATCTTCCCATAAGCCATCTCTTGACGCAGCGTCTAATACTGGTAAAATGAATTATATAATTGTGCCCTCATAGCTCAGAGGATAGAGCGTTGCCCTCCGGAGGCAGAGGCGCAGGTTCGAGTCCTGCTGAGGGCATCTAAACGGGTAAAACCCGAACAAGGACCAGCATCCGGACTGGTCCTTTCTTTTTCCCCATCATTCTTTCACGGGCATCCAACAATCAGAACCGAAAAATGCTGCCCGACTGTTTCAAATTCACTCAGTTGTCCTGCGTGCGAATCCTGTGAGCCGTCTCAAGAATCGCCTCTAGACTTTGCGCGATGTCCTGATCAGTGGTAGCCCAACTTGAAACACTCAGACGCAGGGCAGTATGCCCCTGCCAAACAGTCTGACCTGCCCAAAGTTTACCCTCCTGTTGGATCGCGTTGATGACACGCCCGGTTACCTCCGCGGTTCCGAAGGAAACCACCACCTGATTGAGAACGACATCGTTATGGATTGTGTATCCGGCTTCCCTTAATCCGTCCGCCAACTGGCGCGCAGAACGGCAGTTCCGCTCCACCAGTTCCGCGATCCCCTCCCGCCCCAGAGTCCGCAGGGCGGCCCAAATTTCAATCCCGCGCGCCCGACGGGATAATTCTGGCACAAAGTGAGCGGGTTCTCTGTGCTCGCTGGCGGTAAGATAAGCGGCGGCGCTGGTGGACATCGCTGCCCTGAGGTGTTGGGGATGTTTACACAGGGCGATACCGCTGTCGTAAGGAATGTTGAGCCACTTGTGAGCGTCTGCCGCCCAGGAGTCTGCCAGGGAAACTCCGTCGACCAATTCAGACAGGGCCGGTAACGCCAGCGCCCACAGTCCGAATGCGCCATCCACATGAACCCATGCGCCAGCGAGTTGAGCCTTCTCGACAACGGCCCGTACCGGGTCAACCGCGCCGCTGTTCACGTTACCTGCCTGGACACACACGATGGTTCGATCATCCAGCGGTGGCAGTTGTCCAGGGATCATCCTTCCCTGATTATCAACCGGAACACGAATCACCCGGTCACGCCCCAAGCCGAGCAGACTCAACGCCTTGAGCAGGCTGACATGCACTTCATCACCAACGACCAGCTTAATTTCTGGCGCTCCAAATAAGCCCTGAGCTTCGACATCCCACCCCTGCCGTTCCAGAATCGCGTGTCGTGCGGCAGCCAGCGCGGTGAAATTTGCCATCGTGGCCCCGGTTACAAAGGCCCCCGCCGTGTTTGAAGGAAATTGAAACAGGTCCACCAGCCAACGCAGCGCCACCTCTTCGATCTTAGCGGCGATGGGTGATGTCGTAAAGAACGCGGCGTTTTGATCCCATATAGTTGCCAGCCAGCTCGCCGCCTGAGTTACAGGTAACGCCCCGCCAATCACAAAACCAAAATACTGCCCTCCTGTGCTGGCTACCGTTGCCGGTGAGCCAAACGTATCGAGCAAATGCAGCGTGTCTTCCGCAGCCTGAGGTTT
>JACRBK010000612.1 GCA_016234525.1 Chloroflexota bacterium | reverse complement strand
GTTTGCAGCGAAGTGGTCCCCATCAACGTGGTCGCCATTTCGCCATCTTTGCCCGATTGTATCAGAAGTCTACCCGGTGTACCGGGTTCGGGGGCAATATAAAGCCCCTCTTTGGTGGGATCAAGAATATCACGAGTGGTATAAACGAAGGCGCTGCCATCACCCGACCAGCCCGCGCTCCATACGAACGAATCCGGGGAGAATAACACCTCCTGTTTATCGCTGATACGGATGGCACGCTCCACACTGATTTCTGGTGCATATTGCGCGCCGAAGCTCGTCGGCGGAAGGTTAAAAGCGACATATCGCCCGTCCGGCGACCAGTCTACCGCCATAGGAACATAGTTCGGTTCTTCGGCGTTATGCCACAACTGCTCTGGTTGGCTGCCGTCGAGGTTGCTGATCCATACCCCGTTGAGTGACTGGAACTGCGAGTCATTGCCCCACAGGTTATAGGCCAGTTTGCCGTCTGCCGACACCGCCAGCGCGTATACGGCAAAGCGTTGGGTGGTTTGAAGCTGCCCGGCCTGCTGCAAATCGCTGCCATCGGGCCGGATCGTATAAATATGGGGCGACTCGAACTCTTCACCTTCGCCGGTATAACGCAAAAATACAATACGGCCATCGGGCATCCAACGCGGCACAACATCAATCGGCGGGGATTGGTTGGCCGGTGCGGTAATATCGAACTTTGCCCCGCCGTCATCGGTAATGTCAGCCAGCGTCATGCTGTTGGTATCCAGCACCCAGATATCAGAATCAACATAATAACGGAAGAAGTTTTCGCTCATTACCAGATAGCGGCTGTCCGGCGACCAGCGGATCGTTTCTTGTTCCACTTTCATACGGCTGTCGTCCAACAAGGCACATGACGCGGCCTCGAAACTCTCTGGGTTGTCGGTCAGGTCAGCCAGCGCATTCTCAAATAGGATCCCGGCATCCAATTGGGCCTGAACATAATCGGCAATAGTGGCAATATCCAGGATACACAGCGACTGACCCTTTAAGTAAGCGAAACGGCTACCATCGGGGGCCAGATAAGCGGCGGTGCGGGCCGGGGCCGCATACAAGGGCAGTTCGATTACTTCGGCAACCTCAATCGTGTCGACGGATACCGGCTGAATCTGGACTGGCTCTGTCGCATCGACAGGGGCCGCCGTCGCCGTCTGCGCGGCAGCAAACGCGGCCTCAATCGTTTGCGTCATGTTGAGCGGCGCGGTTTGCGTTTGAGCAAAAAGAGTCTGGATAGCGGAATCTACTGTCGCCTGCTGCACGGTAGGATCGGTCTGCGCCAATCCATCGCCTGCCGCTGGACCCGTGATCCACAGGGTAAGCAGCGCCGCGCCCAGCGTGATGCTCACAGCCAAAAACACCAATGGCGAAATGCGTTTCATACACCCTCCTGAGTGATCCTGACTTCTACAAGATTATAGGTACGTGGAGGGGTTACAACCAACCGGACGATAGTCCCCCAAAATGCGACGGCACGTCCGACTCTTGGTATACTTAGAGTACTTAAATGCTTCAGTGGGGAACGATCAGCTAGCCATGACACAATCGCCACTCAATATCAGTGAGCCAGAAATCCGCAAACGATGCGGAATGTTGTTAGATGGCGCGATTGAAGAAGCCACCCGGCTGCGCCATAATTTTATTGGTACGGAACATCTGTTTAACGCACTCACCCAAACGCCAAGCGGTCCCGCTGCCCGTATGTTGGTCGATGCCGGGTTGGAGCCGCGTGAGCTTCGTAACCTGATCCGGCGTGAAGTCGGAGCCGGGGATGATACGGTCAGTGATTGGCCGCCGCTGACGCCGCGTATGCACCGGGTGTTGGCGATGGCGATCTACCTGGCTGACGATGCCGGGGAACGTTTTGTCTCCGAAAATCAGGCGCTCATCGCCATTCTGCAAGAGGGCGAAGGTGTGGCGGCGCGCATTTTGATCCGCCAGGGTATCGATCTGGCCCGCTGGATCGAGCGGCTGCTCGATGATATGGATCACAGCAGTGATGCGTTTGAGGTGCTGCCGTTTGATCGTTTCGACGCGCTGCCCGCCAATGATACCAGCGATATGTCTGGCGAACGCCGGATGCCAACCCCATTGTTAGACAAATATGGCCGTGACCTGACCGAACAAGCACGCCAGGGTAAGATCGGCCCAGCAGTGGGGCGCGAACTTGAGATTCGCATGGTCGCGCGCACTCTGCGCCGCAACCGCAAGAATAATCCCCTGCTCGTGGGTGATTCAGGAGTCGGCAAAACTGCCGTGGTGGAGGGGCTGGCCTATGAGATTGCACAAGGCAGCGCGCCCAAGTTCCTCGAAAATAACCGCATCGTTGGCTTAGAGATTGGGATGTTGGTCGCCGGAACCAACCTGCGCGGCCAGTTCGAGGAACGTATTATCGGTATCATTGAAGAAGTGAAAAATTCGCCGGATGTGATCCTGTTCATCGACGAGATTCATACCATCGTCGGCGCGGGCGATACCATCGACAGTAATCTTGATGCCGCCAATATCCTGAAGCCGGCGCTGGCGCGAGGGGAGATTACCTGCATCGGCGCGACGACGTTTGAAAATTACCGTAAAGCGATTGCCAAAGACCCGGCTTTAGATCGCCGCTTCCGTACTATCGAAATCCGCGAACAGAGCGTCGCCGAGGCGCTGGTGGTGATCGAACAGGTTTATCACCGCTACGAAGAACATCATAAGGTGAAAATTCTGCCTGAAGCCCGCGAAGCCGCTGTGCGCCTGTCGGATCGTTATATGCGGGATCGCCGCCTGCCGGATAAAGCACTTGACCTGTTGGACGAAGCGTGCGCCCGGTTGGTGATCCAGACCAGCCAGCCCGATCAGAGCGCTGAGGATAATCCGCCGCTGCTCGAAGTGCGCGCCCAAACGATCACCGAAGTGTTAAGCGAATGGACCGGAATCCCTGTCAGCGAACTGACAGCAGACGAACGGCTGCGGCTGGCGCGCATGTCCGATGCGCTGCGTAAACGAGTCGTCGGGCAGGATCACGCCATAGAGATTGTCTCCGACGCGATCAAAATGAACCGCGCCGGGATGGGCGATCCGCGCCACCCGCTAGGGGTGTTCTTGTTCCTGGGGCCGAGTGGTGTGGGCAAAACCGAGCTGGCGAAAGCCCTGGCACAATTTTTGTTCAACGACGATGACGCGATGATCCGGCTGGATATGTCGGAGTTTCACGACGAACATACCGTCGCGCGGTTGATCGGCGCGCCACCCGGTTATAAGGGCATGGAGCAGGGTGGGCAGCTCACCGAAGCGCTGCGCCGCAAACCCTACAGTGTGGTGTTGTTGGATGAAGTCGAAAAAGCCGCGCCCGAAGTTTTTGATATTTTCTTGCAGGTCTTCGACGAAGGCCGCCTGACCGATTCGCAGGGGAATACCATCGATGGCCGTCACGCTGTCTGGATCATGACCAGCAATATCGGCACAGGAGATGTGGGGAAGGGATTCGGTTTCACCGCGACGCCGGACCAACTGCCCGATTATGACTTCCATCTCAAAAAACACTTCCGGCCCGAATTTCTCAACCGGCTGGACGAAGTGGTGATCTTCCACGCCCTGACTCCTGATGCGCTAAACGCTATCCTTGATATTCAGGTGCGTGACGTGATCGAACGGCTGGGCGAGCAGCATATCAGCTTCACGCTGGATGAAAGCGCGCGCGCGTTGATGCTGCACGAAGGGTACGATCCGGCGAATGGCGCACGCCCGCTGCGCCGGGCCGTGCAGCGGCTGCTCACTCGTCCGCTCAGTACGGCGCTGCTCGAAGAAACCTTCCGCCCTGGTGATACCGTTGGCGTGACTGTTTTGGGTGATGAACTGGCGCTGTATAAGGTCGGGATACCGCCCCTGGTGGCTGATACCCCCGAAGGCTCGCCCGTTGTGGCTGAGACTTCGAATCCTGACGGTCAGGAACCCGCCCATGCGGACGCGGGTGGCCGGTCTGAATAATCACTGCCTATGACCACTAACGAACTGCCTCCTGTTCCTCAAACTGGCATCGCGCCGCTGATGCTGCCGCCTGATCAAGAAGAACGCCTGCTCAACCGGCGGCGTAAAGGCGACCAGACCGATCCTTTTGCCACCGACCCTGACGACGATGTGCGCCGCCTGGGCCGGCTGGCTCTGCGCCGCGATCCGCCTCATCCGCACGATTATCTGGCGCTGGGCGACTTGTGCGCGCGGCTGTCTCTGGTCGAGCGTGACCGGCGGCTGTTGGTTTTTTACGTGGGCAAAACGCTGTTCGCTTTCCGCCATGCTGCCGAGATCGCCGCTACTGAAGGGTTAGATCGTTCGCTGGCTCAAACGGCCTGGGAACAATTTGTCCGGTGGGTGGTGCAGATCGCGCGCGAGGTTCCCTCACGGCGCAATATCGCGGTGGCTCTGTGGACGATTGCCGAGGCCGGAGAGCAGCGCAGTCTGTCCGATCTACACGAGGAAGCGCAGGTTTTGGCGCTGTGGTACATTTCGCCGCCCCCTGGCGATCACGCTACACCGCTGCCGGATCGTATTATGGCGCAGCACGAACCGGAGAATGTCACCCAGGTGTACCCGGAGGCGCTCGCTACGCACGGCGATGAGGGGACCGAGCAGGAAATGGCGTTGATCTCGATAGACCCCGCCGAAGCTCTGGTCGAACTGAACGAAACTCGCTCCGACAAATCGGATATATTTCTGCTGGAACTCGAAAACACTCAACAAAGCCCGCGCCTGACATCCTCACCGCCCGCCATCGTACCTACTCCGCCACGCCGCCTGGAAGGCAGCGATTTTAACTATGGGGATCGGATTGATGGGCGTTACGAAGTGGTCCAGGTTTTGCGCGGCGGGATGGCGCTGGTGTACCTATGTTACGATCACGAAGAACGTCAGGCGGTAGCGCTCAAGACGTTTCAGCGCCACCTGTTGAGCAATGAAATTGCCGTCGCGCGGTTCACCAAAGAGGCCCGCACCTGGATTCTGGTGGAAAAACACCCGCATATCGTCCAGGCGCGGCGCGTGCAGCGTTTTGAGGGCCGCCCGCATATCATTCTAGAGCAGATTTCCGGTCCTGAGGGGTTAGGGCCGGACCTGCGAAGCTGGATCAGGCACAACCGGATCGATCTGGCGACGGCGCTCGAATTTGGCCTGCATATTGCTTTGGGGATGCAGCACGCCGTTAAGCAGGTTCCCGGCCTGGTTCACCGCGATCTCAAACCCGCGAATATCCTGGTCCGGCACGACGGGATCGCCAAAGTGACTGATTTCGGGCTGGTGCGTTCGTTCGATCTCGACGATCAGCTTCCTACCACCGCCGAAGAAGGCAAATCCGGCAGCAGTTCACTCAGCCTGACACGCATCGGGACGATTGTCGGCACGCCGCCCTATATGGCTCCGGAGCAGTGCCGCGCCGCCGAGGTTGATCTACGTACCGATATTTATTCATTTGGCTGTGTGTTGTATGAAATGCTCACCCGGCGCACGATTTTTGACGCCAAGTTGCTCACTGAATGGGTCTATTCGCATCTGCAAAAGACTCCTTCTTTTCCCGACACCGCGATCCACATCCCGCCTTCGGTGCGCGAACTCGTGTTGTCCTGCCTGGAAAAAGACCCAGCGAAACGCCCGTCCACGTGGGGTGAACTCGTCGAGGCGCTGGCGAAGCAGTACGAGGCCGCCACCGGCAAACCGCCAGAGATGGATCACAGCGGCACGTCGATGGAAATCCGCGAGTTGATGGACAAGGGTTACAGTCTGGCTGAGCTGGGTTACGCCGAAGAAGCCCTGGTCGCTTATAACCGCGTGCTGCAAATGGAACCTAAATCGGCCTGGGCGTGGGCGCGTAAAGGCCGCACCCTGCGCCTGCTGATGCGTTATGATGAGTCTCTGGCGAGTTATGACCGGGCGCTGGAACTTAACCCTCGTTTTGCCTGGGCGTGGACCGGCAAAGGGCAGGTGTTAGAGCGTCTGGGCCATATCGAGCGCGCGCTGGCAGCACACCAGACCGCGACGCAGCTTCAGCCCGGCAACGTGTGGGCCTGGTATAACCAGGCCGAGACGCTGCATACCCTGCGCGATTATCAGGTCGCCATGACGATTCTGGACCGGGCGCTGGATGTTGATCCCTATCACGCTGAAAGCTGGGCCAAACGCGGGCAGGTTTTTCGCGCGCTCGAACGTTTCCCCGAGGCGTTGAACGCTTATAACCGGGCATTGGAACTCAATCCGCCGTATGCCTGGGCCTGGAACGGCAAAGGGTTGGCCCTCAAAGCGTTGGGACGGCTGCCGGAAGCGCTCGAAGCGTTTGAGCAGGCGTCGCGTCACCAACCCGGCGAGGTCTGGCACTGGTATAACCAGGCCGAAATGCTGGTAGAGATGGGCCGTTATCAAGAGGCGCTGGCTCCCACCCAGCAGGCGACGCGGGTGGCCCCTAATCATGCCTATTCGTGGGCTAAACTCGGCCAGATTTATCGTTATCTCGAACGCCTGGAAGATGCGGTCGATGCCTATGAGCGGGCGATCAAATATAAGCCGGATTATGCCTGGGCGGTCAACGGCCTGGGGATCGTTCTGGAACGGCTGAAACGGTATGACGAAGCGGTGGATATGTACCGCCGCGCTTCCGAAGTCGCCCCCGATGACGTGTGGCACTGGTATAACCGGGGCAATTTGTTGAGTCTGCTCAGCCGTTTTGCCGAAGCCGTCCCGCTGCTCGAAAAAGCGATCCAGGTCAGCCCGGAACATGCGCGCAGTTGGGCGCGGTTGGGCAGCACTTATCGCCAGATGGACCAGATGAATAAGGCGCTGTCGAGTCTGTCGCGAGCGGTCAAACTCGATCCGAATTATGCCTGGGCCTGGAACGAGCGCGGCGTTACGCTCGAAGCGATGTCACGCCACAACGACGCGGTAGAAGCCTATCACCGCGCGGCGCAAGCTGAACCAACCAACCCGCTGTATTGGTATAACATGGGCGATACGCTGGTGCTGCTCAAGCGTCACGATGAAGCGCTGGAAGCGTTGCAGCACGCCCTGGAAAACGATCCGCGTTATGTGCGGGCCTGGGCCAAGCAGGGCCAGACGCTGCGCCGCTTGAGCCGTCACGAAGAGGCTCTATCGAGTTACAGCCGCGCCGTTGAACTCGCGCCGGATTACGCCTGGGCCTGGAATGGGCGTGGGCTGGCATTGAGCGCACTCAACCGTCATGAAGAAGCGCTGGCGTGTTTCCGGCAGGCTTCGACGATTCAGCCGGAGGATGTGTGGTTCTGGTATAACCAGGCGGACGAACTGATCGCCTTGCAGCGGTTTGAGGAAGCGCTCGGCCCGCTGGACCGGGTGCTGCGCCTCAACCGCAACCATTCCGAAAGTTGGGCTAAACGCGGGCAGGTCTTACGCCGGCTGGGGCGGTATAAAGAATCCGTCTCTGCCTATGATCAGGCGCTCAAGTTGGAGCCTCACTATGCCTGGGCCTGGAATGGGCGCGGGTTGGCCCTGGAAGGCATGGATCGCCGCGAGGAGGCGTTGATCAGCTATGAGCGCGCCGCGCAGGAAGACCCTACCAGTGTATGGTATTGGATCAACCAGATCGATCCGCTGCTGGCGTTGGGCCGCCGCGATGAGGCGCTGAGTGTGATCGATCAGGCGCTCAAGATTGATCCGAAGAATGAAACGGCCTGGGCGCGTAAGGGGCAGATTTTGCGCCGCTTGGAACGTCACCGCGAGGCGCTGGACGCTTATGAACAGGCGCTGGCTATATCACCCCATTATGGATGGGCGTGGAATGGGCGCGGGCTGGCAATGGCGATCCTGGATCGTTGGGAAGAAGCGTTACAGAGTTATATCAAGGCTACCGAAGTGACGCCGCGTGATGTGTGGTTCTGGCACAACCGGGGCGAAGCCTTGATGCACCTGAGCCGCTGGGAAGAAGCCGTGCGTGTTTTTAGCAAGGCGCTGGAACTTGATCCCGCCCACCACCCCTCACGTGACAAACGCACCGAGGCACGCCGCCGCATGGGGCAGGGCGAAGAATAACCGGAGGTTGTTATGGATGAAATCGTGATTGCGTTGATGAGCGGTCCC
>JACRBK010000606.1 GCA_016234525.1 Chloroflexota bacterium | reverse complement strand
GCCGAGCGCGACCAGGAACACGAACATAAAGAACGGAACCCACCACGTCAGTTGATCGGTATCCCACAGCACGCTCGACGCAAAGCGCGTAATGCCGAGCGTGGTCCGGTAGCTGAGCAGGATCGTGCCGATCAGGTACAGCGGGGCTACGACACTGCGCAGCATCACCACCAAAATGATGAAGATTCCCGCCAGCACGAGCGCAATCGTCGTGCGCGAATCGATCTGTAAATAGTGGCGGATGTCTGCGCCGACAGCGGTCGAGCCTTCGAGCGCTGATTCGCGCCCCGTGCTGCCGAGAATATCCTGAATCTCGTCTACCGTATCGAGCGCGGGTTGGCTGTAAGGCGAATGATCCAGCACGACCTCAAAACGGGCGGCGTTCGCGTCGCGGTTGAGGAAACTCTCGCTCAGCGCGGCCAACTGCGGATCGTTCGCCGCATCAGGGATGACCATACCTAACGGCTGGCTGGCGCTGCGCACTACCGCTACCCCGTCGACAGCTTCCAGCCGGTGGGTCAACGCTTCGGTTTCAGCCACCAGATCGCCCCCGTCGAACAGGGCCGCAGCGGTGAGCGGCTGCATCTCGCCCGCCCCGATATGGTCTTCCAACAGGCGGAAACCTGCAATCGATTCGGCGTCGTCGGGCATATCCGCCAGCCAGTCATAGGTGATTTCCAGGCGGCTGCCATAATAGGCCAGCGGGGACATCGCCACGACGATCACCAGGATCGTCAGCAAGGGGCGGGTGCTGACCCACTGCGAAGTACGTTTGTAGAGGGCGCCGGAGTCACGGTGCTGCGCGCGTCCCGGCCAGAAGGCGCGCTGTCCGAGCAGGCCCAGCAGCGCCGGAGTCAGCGTCAGGCCCGCCAACAGGCTGACGATCACGCCGACCGCCAATGTCGGCCCGGTGGTATTAAACAAGCCGAGCCGCGCAAATGCCATCGCCACAAAGCCGGTGATCACGGTGCCCGCGCTGCTCGAAATCGATTCCCCGACATGATGCACCGTGCGCCGCACCGCCCCACGCGAATCATCCTGCACGGCCATTTCTTCACGGAAACGGCTGATCAGGAACAGGCAGTAATCGGTCCCCGCGCCGTACATCACGACGATCAGCAGCATAGTAGCGGTATCCGACACGGTGAAGACGCTCTGCGCCAGCCACGCGACCAGGCCGCGCGCGATCATAAAAGCCACCGTCACCACAAACAGCGGGATCAATGGGCTGACCGGCGAACGATAGATCATGAGCAGAGTCAGAATCAACAGGGCCAGCGTCACAAAAATGGTGCGATCCACACTTTGCGCCAGCGTCTCGTTATACTCGCGGCTGATGGCGACTTCGCCGGTACGGTAAACGCTCAGCGACGCCGGGGCCGTATCGAGCCGCTCGCCGATCTCATCCAATAGCGCGCTTTGTTCGTCGTGGTTTTCCGACCCTACCGAGATCGTGACCATGCCGATCTGCCCGTCCTGCGCGATCAGACGGCCTGCTGCTTCGGGGTTCAGGGTGGGGGAGAGGACCGCCTCGACTAGTTCCGGTTTATCTGGCCCAGCTAACCAATCGCTGATCTGCGCGATAAACGCCATATTCTCCGGCGCGCTGATCTGTTGGCCCGCCCCGGCGTCAAACACTAAAACGGCGGTCGGCCCCTGTTTTAGCCAGGGGAAGTATTCTTCGACAAGCTGCGCCGCTTTAAACGAGGCGGCGTCATCCGGCAAAAAATCGCTTTGGTCGTTGCTGGTCACGTCGTCCAGGTTGGGGGCGATCAGCGTGATGATTACGGCGAGGGCGATCCACCCCGCCAGCAGATATAAGCGGTAGCGATCCGCGAAACGTCCTATAGCAGCAAACATGACAGCGTTTCCCTTCTGTGGTACACTAAAAACTAACAGGCGTGCCTTACCGCCGCGATCCTGGCAGATGGGGCGGTAGGGGTGCGTGGCTGGGGGCTGCTCATCATGAACAGCCCTATTTTTTTGACGGGTGCGGCCACAGCGATCCTGGCAGATGGTATGGCCGTCCCTCAAATAGGCCGCGTCAATCGCGCACGCGGAATAGGTTGAGCTTACTTCTCGGTGACTAACTCCTCTGGCTTTACGTCTACAAAGACGCTCTGATCAAAATTCACAGCAATGCCATCGAACAGGAGTGAAGTAGACATGGCTGCCATATCGGCAGGCGAAAAATCGTTGGGGTTCTGGAACCACCAGCACAATAACTGGTGTGTCACCCCGGCGATTGCGTTCGCCGTCACCTGCCAGGGAACCGGCGCGTGCGGGAAAAAAACGCATTTGTGCTGAAAGTTTTCTTCCCAGGCGCGTACCATGAACTCCCGTGTGAGCGTTTGCAGCCGGAACGATCCCTGAAGGCCAAAAACAATCTGCATCATCTCTGGCTGGCTGGCTGCATAGGCGAAGATCACTTCGGCATGACTCTGAAAGTGCTGGCGGAAGGTTTCGCCCGATGGGGCTGCCGCGTGCATCGCCTTATCTTTCGTTTCGATCTGAGCGCGCAGTTCTTGAAACCCACGCAGCGCCAATGCCTCGATCACCGCTTCTTTGTCCGTGAAATGCAGATAAAACGTGCGTTTGCTGACATCCGCCGTTTCGGTGATGTCCAACACCGACGCTTCTTCGTATCCTTTTTGGCTGAAGACTTGTTCGGCAGCATCAAGCAGCCGCCGCCGGGTATCCAAACGCCGCTGCTCTCGCCGGTCTACCACTGCTTCTGGCTCCTTTCTTCACGCTGTGTCTTCACAGTGTGTTTTCACAGTGTGTTTTCACATAATGCGCATTAATGCACACTGCGTATACTTATGCGCACATAGTATACCTGATTTTAGCGGCTGTCAAGAGGCTGATTTTCCAGGTTGCGGGATGG
>JACRBK010000605.1 GCA_016234525.1 Chloroflexota bacterium | reverse complement strand
GCATTTTAGTTATGTCGCCGGGCGACCTGTGGTGCAAGATGTCAGTCTCACGGTTGCCGAAAATACAGTGGTGTACCTGCTGGGGCATAACGGCTGCGGCAAGACGACCCTGTTGGAAATTCTGAGCGGCATCCGTGCGCCTCACAGTGGTTCGGTCTGGCTCAACGAGTTGAATCTGCACCATCTGTCGGCACGCAAACGGGCCAAATCGGTTGGGCTGGTTCCGCAGCTTCATACCCCGGTATTTGCTTATACTGTGCATGATGTGGTGATGATGGGGCGCACGCCTTACCTGGGCCTGTTCGGGACTCCTGGCCGCCACGACCATGAGATCGCCGATCACGCGATTGAAACGGTCGGGTTGGCGGCGCTGCGAGAGCGTGCCTATACCGAACTGAGCGGCGGTGAACGCCAACTCGCCTTGATTGCGCGTGGATTGGCTCAACAAACCAGCGTTTTGTTATTGGATGAGCCGACCTCCCATCTTGATCCGCGTAATCAGCAGGTGGTCCTAGAGACAGTGGCGCAGCTTGCCGAGAACCATGTTTCGTTTATCCTGTCGTCGCATAACCCGAACAGCGCCTTGATGTTCGCGCAGCAGGTGATCGTGATGAAAGCCGGGCGTGTGATCGCGGCAGGCCGCCCATTGGATGTATTGACTGAAGATATTTTATCTACGGCCTACGATATGGCGGTAGAAGTGATCTATAATCACCAAGAGGTGGCGCGGGCCATTGTGCCGCGCCGGAATGGGGTTCACGGCAAACCATTATGAATCAGTCTCACACACTGCCTACTCACTGGCGACCCTATGTGATGTTGGTGATCGGCATTATCGCCGTTTCTTTTGCGTCCATCTTCATTCGTTGGGGGCAGGAAGAATCGGTGTCGTCGCTGGTGTTGGCTGGGGCGCGTCTGACGGTGGCGTCAGCCGTCCTGACCCCGCTGGTATGGGCGCGTTACCGGGCCCAACTGCGCGCACTTCGCCCGGACGATCTCAAATGGGCGTTAGTGTCAGGGCTGGTGTTAGGATTACATTTTGCTACCTGGATTTCTTCGTTAGAATACACGGCAGTGGTCAACAGTGTCACGCTGGTCACGACGAATCCGTTATGGGTAGCGCTGCTGGCCCCGTTCGTTTTGGGCGAAAAACTCAACCGGTGGGCGCTGGTTGGATTGGCGCTGGCCTTGGGCGGGGGTATCCTGGTCAGTGTGAACGGCGCCGCCGGTGATCCGCCGACTCGTTCCGATCCCTTACTCGGCAACAGTCTGGCGCTGATCGGGGCGGTAATGGCGGCGATTTACTTTATCATCGGGCGGCGGCTGCGCGCCCGGTTGAGCGTGATCGTCTATATCTGGTTGGTCTACAGCGCCGCCGCTCTGATCTTGATCGGAGTCGTGATAGTCACGGGACAGAAGGTCGGCGGGCTGTCGTCTGAGGCGTATCTCTGGATGCTGTTGATGGGGTTGATTCCGCAGTTGATCGGGCATTCGGCCTTTAACTATGCACTGGGGTTTTTGCCAGCGGCGTTTGTCAGTCTGGCGGTGTTAGGTGAACCGTTGGGCAGCGGCGTGTTGGCGATCGTTTTACTCAAAGAATGGCCGACGTGGCTCCAATTGGTAGGTGCTGTGTTGATCTTGAGCGGGATTGCGCTCGCCAGCAACACAAAAAGTACCGTTAAAACAGAGGCTCAAATAGAACTGCCGGGTTAAAGACTAAGGATTGAGTTATGGACGGCATTTTTGGTGTCGGTATTCCCGAAATGATTTTGATCGCGCTGGTGCTTTTTATCGTGGGCGGTCCGACGAATACGCTCAAATGGGCGCGCGAAATGGGGCGCTGGACTCGCAAGGCGCGCACGATCTGGGCCGAATTGATGGCTGACCTGGAAAAAGAGATCGGCCCTGAAGGAAAAGAGGCTCTCGACGCCGCGCGCGAAATCGGCCAGGAAGTTCGCCAACTCACTTCTGCTGCTTCACCCCGGCGCATGATGGGAGATGTGATGCAGTTGAGCGACCCTCTGACAGAGACTAAAGACCCCGCCCCGCCCGCGAATGATCCACCACCTGCCTCAACGAATGGCAAAAGTTACCCGGCCTGGCAGCCGCCGCAAGATTCCGACACTCGTTGATTGGCGTGTTCTAGATTCGGTGCAAAATCAGTTTTTGTAGGGGCGAGGCGCCGCGTCATCCTGAGTAGGATTTGCCCTGCCCGCTCCCAATTTTAGGATACCTCGTTAAATACGCGATCTTGTTCGGACCGTGAGCTTATGATACAATGCTCCGCCGGGTTGGGATGTGCCCAACCTAAAAACACACACTGGGACTCCGCCTGTGTTGTCTGGTCAAGAGCCAGATTGCGGCGGGGGATGAGCGGTGTGAACGTTTAAACACAATCATCAGGAGGATTTTAGCAATGCCCGTTATTTCAATGAAAGCCCTGCTGGAAACCGGGGTGCATTTCGGCCACCGTGCGCGCAAATGGAACCCGAAGATGAAGCCGTACATCTTCACCGAACGTAACGGCATTCATATCATTGATCTTCAGCAGACCATCGTTTTCATCGACGAAATCTACAACCATGTGCGCGACACCGTCGCCGATGGTGGTACGATCCTGTTTGTAGGCACCAAGCGCCAGGCGCAAGAAGCGATTGCTTCCGAAGCGACTCGCTGCGCGATGCCCTACATCAACCAGCGCTGGCTGGGCGGTATCCTGACCAACTGGCGCACTGTGCGCGCCCGCCTGGAGACCATGAAGCGTCTCGAACGCGAACGCGAAGAGGGCGGTTTTGAGCAGCTCACCAAAAAAGAACGCCTGCTGCTGGGCCGCGAAATGGAAAAATTCCAGCTTCGGTTTGGCGGTCTGCGTAATATGTCGCGCCTGCCCGACCTGATGTACGTGGTGGATGTGCGCCGTGAAGAGACGGCGGTCAAAGAAGCCAATATTCTGAATATCCCGGTGGTGGCGCTGGTCGACACCAACTGCGATCCCGATACCATTGACTATGTGATCCCGGCCAACGACGACGCGATCCGCGCGATCAAACTGCTGACCGCCAAGATCGCTGACGCCGTGCTTGAGGGTATCGCCATGCGCAAAGCGCGCATTGACGACGGCGAAATCGAAGAAGACGTCGAGTTTGCCCAGGCTGTTGCCGATATCGAAGACGACGAAGCTTATCTTGGCGAAGCGACCCTGGCAAAACTGCGCAGCGGTAGCCTCGACTTTATTGGCGCGGACGACGAACTCACTGTTGATGTAACAACCGAAGAAGAGAGCGAGGAAAAATAGCCGATGGCCGTAACCGCACAGATGGTTAAAGACCTGCGCGAAGTCACCGGAGCAGGTCCGCTGGACTGCAAGAAGGCATTGGAACAATTTAACGGCGATATGGAAAAAGCCGCCACTGCCCTGCGTGAAAAGGGTCTGGCAAAAGCCGCCAAAAAAGCCGGTCGCGCGACCCGCGAGGGCATTGTTCATGCTTATATTCATCATAACAACCGCCTGGGTGTCATGCTCGAAATCAACTGCGAAACCGATTTCGTTGCTAAGACTGACAAGTTCCGTGGGTTGGCGAATGATATCGCCCTGCAAATCGCGAACCTGAGCGCCCAGTATGTCAAGCGCGAAGATGTTCCCGCCGACATTTTGGAAGCCGAACGTCAGGTTCAGCGCAATCGCGCCCTGGCAGAAGGCAAGCCCGAAAACGTCGTCGACAAAATGATCGAGGGCCGGATGGGCAAGTTCTACGAAGACCTTGTTCTCTTTGACCAGCCGTTCATCAAAGATGACAGCATGACCATCGGTCAAATGGTGACGCAAGCTATCGCCGACCTCGGCGAAAATATCGCTATCAGCCGCTTCGCCCGCTTTGCCATAGGCGAAGGGGCCGCCGCCGAAGAAGAAGAGTAGGGGCGTGCGTTGGTAATTCAAAGGGGATCAGGACAACAACCTGATCCCCTTTTTTGTGCCAGTACCTTGACTATTCGTCCGAAAACAAGCCATTAACGGGAGAAAACGGATAAAATGACCTCAACCGAACAACCCCTCACCCCTTTTTATCATCGTATTGTGCTTAAGCTGAGCGGCGAGGCACTGGCCGGAAAACAGGGCTTCGGCATTGATCCCGATCAGGCGGAACTGATCTCTCTCAAAATCAAAAGCGTTTATGATCTGGGTGTTCAGGTCGCATTGGTCATCGGCGCAGGCAACCTGTGGCGCGGCAATACGGGCGTTCAGCACGGCATGGCCCAGGCCACTGCTGATCATATGGGGATGATCGCCACCGTGATGAACGGCTTAGCGCTGCAAGATGCTTTGGAACGTGTCCACGTTCCTACCCGCGTGCAGACCGCTGTGGCGATGAATCAGGTGGCTGAACCTTACATCCGGCTGCGCGCTGTGCGGCACATGGAAAAAGGGCGCGTCGTGGTGATCGCCGGTGGGACGGGCAACCCTTATTTCACCACCGATACCGCTGCCGCGCTGCGTGGGATGGAAATTAATGCCGATGTGATTATCAAGGGGACTCAGGTCGACGGCGTGTATACTGCCGACCCGAAGAAAGACCCGAACGCGCAGAAGTTTGACCGGCTGACCTATTCGGACGCCATCAAATACCGGGTGCGTGTTATGGACCTGACCGCGATTACCCTGTGCATGGATCACAAACTGCCGCTGATAGTGCTCAATATCTGGGACGATCACAGCCTGCTTGACGCTGTCTTGGGCAAGCCGGTAGGTACGCTGATCGACGGCGAATAAGTCGCCGCCAATCTTTACCAGTCAAATGCTGAGCCGGATGGTTTGCTGCTGTCCGGCTTTTGGTCTTGATCTTCGCTGGCATCCACCCAGGGATCATCAGATGTGCTGGCGGCCTTTGAGGGCTGCGCATTCGGATCCGGTTCCCCTTGGCTGACGGTGATATGGGCCGACATTAGCGGTTTTTGGCTCTGTTTGCCGCTGCCGTCTTCGATCAACACATAACCCTGATCACGCTCCATGAAGTTGTAGAACGAGTGTAACTCTTCGGTCAACCGGCGAGTTAACGCATCATGCAGCGGGGGGCCAAAACTCAGCGTGGTGATAATTACGAATTCCTCTGCCCCGTTGCGGTGTCCGACAAAATCTTC
>JACRBK010000604.1 GCA_016234525.1 Chloroflexota bacterium | reverse complement strand
CTGTGTACGATTGATCAAGACCACGCTGATCTTCGACGTTTGCAGCCCAATCTGTTCGACTTCGTGTAATACTTCGCGTGCCAGGGTCAAAGCGATCCGGTTAGGTTCTACCGTGAGCGTGAGTTGATCAACCTCTTGCAGTAGCCGCGCCGACAGGCGGTTCAGCCCTGCGCCCAGGTCTAAGATCACGATTCGCCCCAAGGTGCGCAGATGACGGATGATCATGGCGGCGCTGTCGGGCGCAACATTGAGCAGTGTCTCTTTGGGCCGCCCAGACGACAGCAGCAGCCGCAGCCCGCTGTTATGCGCGACCAGTTCGTTTTCAACGGCGCGTGCCGTGATCTCACTGGCCGGTTTTCCCAACAGATTCGCCATGCCGGTTGATCGTCCAAACCCCAACGAGAGTCCCATTGTCCCTTGTCCCAGCCGGAAATCGGCCAGCAGGGTAGGTTCGGTTTTTGCCAGGGCCGCCGCGACGTTGATCGCCAGGGTTGAAGTTCCAATACCACCCTTAGCCCCTAAGAAAGCCATCACCATCGTTTGGTCGCTAGAAGTACGGCGCTGCGAAGCGCTGCGCGCCAAAACCGCCTTCACGCGGGAGGCCAGTTCTGCCGGGTGGGTGGGTTTAGTCAGATAATCGTCGGCTCCGGCTTCAAACCCGGCAACTTTGTCATCGACCAGGGTCTTAGCCGTGAACATGATGATCGGTATCCCCTGGGTAGTGGGATCATGGCGCAGCCGGCGGCAGACTTCGTACCCGTCCATATCGGGCATCATAATGTCGAGAATAATGAGATCTGGTTGATCGCTGTGCGCTCGGCCCAATGCCTGCTGACCATTGCCCGCTACGACAATATCATAGCCCTGCCGCTGGAGCATCAATCCAATGAGCTTAAGGCTGTCCGCATCATCGTCTACAATTAGAATTCGTTCAGCCATGCCACCTCGCCGTTGCTAGATTAGAATTTGGATCCATGGATTTAGAGTACCATTTTAGCAGTGTAGCACGGTTAAATAGGCGGCGCAAACCCACTGCGATTGGGTAGAATTTTTGTAACCGGAATAAAACAAAATCCAAAGTCAAACCTAATGCGCGAGGCCAAAACCGTTCAATTGCCCCCCAGCGGGGCTGATGCTATAATTCGGCCTGCTAATGTTTTGTGTGTCCTTCTCAGTCTCGTGCAGGCGGCAGTCTGTATTATCGGTGTGAGAGAAAATGAGTCCCGAAAATTTGCACACCCAACTCAACCAGTACATCGAACAACAGCGCGTTTTATTGACGGTGACGCGCCAGGTTGCAGCAAGCGCCGGTCTGGGCGAGATTATCCCACATATTTTGGAAGGCGTAGGCCGGGCCATTGAGGCCGACGGAGCCAGGCTGGTTTTGACCGGCGTTGAGCGGCAGCGTGCGGTCTACAGTTCCGGGCCGCTGGCCGAGGCGATGGCCCCGGCTGATGCGGGGGTGATCGCGCTGGCAGAGAAACACGGCGATCTTGAAATATCGCGGGGGGCCGACAATGCCGCCCAGTATGATTTAGCATTCTTGCCGCCGGAGATTTCGACCCTTATCGCGATCCGGCTGGTGGCTCACGAGACAGCGCACGGTATCTTGTGGTTGGGCTTTCGTTCGGCGCACGCTTTCGATGAAGCCGAACGAACCTTCCTTTCTATTTTGGTGGGGCAGGCGGCGATCGCGACCGCCAACGCGCGTTCATTCTCAGCCGCGCGCAAACGCCGCGAATGGTTGGCGGCGGTGCTGGCAAGCACCCCGGACGCTGTATTAGTGGTTGATCGTGAGCTTAACCTCCAATTGGTGAACTCTGCCGCGCAAGAAATGTTTCCTACCCTCAGCCAGGATGTGATCGGTTTGCCGTTGGGCGAACTGGAACAAATGAAGATGCTGGTAGAGATGTTCCGGGCCGAAAACGGCACACTGGCGCAGGTGATGTTAGAGTATCAGGCCGAAAATGGCCGGGTTTATGCGCCGAAGATCTCTGATGTGCGCACCGAAAACGGCGAGATGACGGGCTGGGTATTGGTGCTGCGCGATATTTCGCCCTTCAAACGCCTGAATCAGAATATGTCGGAATTTTTAAGCACCGTTTCCCACGATATGCGCTCGCCCCTCACCTTTATGAAGGGTTTTCAAGATATGCTGGGGATGGTCGGGCCGCTCAATGAAAAACAGCGCGAATTTGTCGAAAAGACAATCTCCGGCGTCGATCAAATGGCCGATATGGTAGAAAAGATTCTCGAAGCCGGTAAACTCGATCCGGTGACGGGGAATTACCAGTTAGCCCGTGAACCTGTTGACATGGTCGAGATCTTTAACAAGGTGATCAACAACCTTTCTGAGCCTGCGGCCAAGAAGGGCCTGACCCTTACCTATACCTGCGCCCCCGATATTCCGGTGCTCAATGTAGATCGCGCCATGCTCACCAGCGCTTTCACCAACCTGGTCGAGAATGCCGTCAAGTATACTCCTGAGGGTGGACAGGTTGAGATAGAGTTGGCGTCCAAAGATGGCGGGCTGTTGTTCCGCGTCAAAGATAACGGGTTTGGGATCAGCGCTGAAGATCAGAAAAAACTGTTTGCGCGAAATGTGCGCATCCACCGCAAAGAATGGAAGCGCGTCAAAGGGAGCGGCCTGGGCCTGTTTATTGTCAAGAATGTGGCGCAGCGGCACGGGGGTGATGCCTGGGTCGAGAGTTCCGAAGGCAAGGGCAGCACTTTCTTTATTTCGCTTCCGTTTGAAGGGGCCAACCTGCTTGGCGGACAGTCTTCTGCCTCTGACTGAATCACTTTCCGCTCGATGGTTTAGACAATACTCACCCCGGTTCGTCCGGGGTTTGTTTTCCTGTATAGTTTTCTAAAGGGGTGTCCTATGCCCATCCAAATTCTGTCTGATACCGTTGCGGCGCAGATCGCCGCGGGTGAGGTGATCGAGCGCCCGGCCTCGGTTGTCAAAGAACTGATCGAAAACGCGCTGGATGCCGGGGGCGGATCGATCACCGTTGAGATTGAGAACGGCGGCAGGCGTTTGATCCGCGTCAGCGATGATGGTTCCGGGATTGCCGCCGGAGAAGCTGTGGTCGCTTTTGCGCGCCATGCCACCAGCAAACTGCGCACCGTCGAGGACCTGGACCGGATCAGAACGCTGGGGTTTCGCGGCGAAGCGCTGGCAAGCATCGCCGCGGTCAGCCTGACACTGATGGTAACACGCCACCGTGATGCGGCTATTGGCGCCGAAGTAGCGTTTGAAGGGGGACATTTGGTCTCTGAACGTCCGGCGGGTGCGCCGATAGGGACCGTGATCTCGGTGGAGAATCTGTTTTTTAACACCCCGGCCCGGCTCAAATTCCTCAAGTCCGAAAGCACCGAACGGCGGCATATTCTCCAACTGATCACGCAGTATGCGATGGCATATCCTTCGGTGCGTTTCCGGCTGCTGCAAGAAGGGCGGGAGCAATTCCACAGCACCGCCAGCGGCGATCTGGCCGATGTGCTGGTCGAGGCGTTCGGACTCGAAGTGTTCCGCGACATGATTGAAGTCAGCCCACAGCCGCTCAACCGCCCCGATCTTCCGCCTATCGAGGTCTATGGATTTACCTCTGCGCCGGCGCTCAACCGCTCGAATCGCAGCCAGATCGTGTTGTTTGTCAACGGGCGTGTGATCGCCGATCAAAGCCTGAGTTACGCCGTGATCCAGGCTTACCATACCCTGATGCCGCAGGGACGTTACCCCCTGGCTGTGCTGCTGATCACGCTGCCGCCGGAAGAAGTCGATGTTAATGTACATCCCACCAAAGCGGAAGTGCGTTTCCGTCATGCCGATGCTGTGTTTGCTGCTGTGCAGCGGGCTGTGCGCCGCGCGGTGATGGATCAGGCCCCGATTCCGCCTGTCCAGGGTGATCCTTACCAGCCCGCCTGGGGCGGTCGTCCAGATTGGGGCGAACTTCCGCCGCGCCCGATGGTGGCAGGCGAGCAGCAGCTTCGTATGGAATTGGAGTCATTAGCGCCGGGGCGTTTCGGTCATCAGCGTGATGATCGCACCCAGTTTCGCCCGCCGGACTCCGCTTCGAGCTTCGATCCGGCAGCGATTCCTGCCGGGCTGGGCCGTCCTACGCGCCCGCGTACCCTGCCGATCCTGCGCGTGATTGGTCAGGTTGGAGCGATGTACATTGTCGCAGAAGGTCCTGCCGGGTTATACCTGATCGATCAACATGCTGCCCACGAACGTATTCTCTATGAGCAGTTTATGGAGCGGCAGGCGGCCATGCAGCCGGTAACACAGCATACGCTCCCTGTAACGACGGTAGAATTCAGCCCGGCGGTCGCTCGTCTGGTGGAGGAAAATCTAGGGGTTTTGGCAAAACTGGGTTTTGACCTGGAATTGTTTGGCGCTCATGCTTTTCGCGTGCGTGCGGTTCCCGTGCTGCTCGCCGATCAAGACCCGCATGACATTCTACGTTTGGTGGCGGAAGATCTGGAGAGCGGTGTTGGTCCCGGAGAAACCGCGCTGGAAGATAAACTCACCCGGCGCGTGTGCAAAGCTGCCGCCGTCAAAGCTGGGCAGACGTTGAGTTTTGACGAAATGCAGGGGTTGATTCAACAGTTAGAGCGCTGCGAGTCGCCGCGTACCTGTCCGCATGGTCGCCCAACCATGCTGCATATCAGTGGAGATGAACTCGCTCGCCAGTTTGGGCGCGAATAACTGATCGCGAAAAAGGGGTTGTTCTCGTAGGGGCGAGGCTTTTTCTCGCCCTTTTTTGATTTCCCCTCTCCACTGGCGTAACGCAGTAGAGAGGGGACTACGGGGTCGAATGATTTACGCCAACTGCTGCAATTCGCGGCGTTTGCGTCTGGCTTCGCGGTTGACGAAAGGCAGTTCGCCTTTTTCCCACGATACCAGCAGCGGAACCGCATTAAACAGCGAAGAATAGGTACCGCTCAACAGTCCGATCAACAGGATGCCGATAAACTGCTGGATCGTTTCGCCGCCGAACAGCAGAATGGCGAACATCACGAACACGGCGTTCAACTGAGTTGCCAGCGAACGGTGAACGGTTTCTAGCACGCTGCGGTTAACAATGATGTCGAAATCGTCCCCGCGATACTTGGGAATATTCTCACGGATGCGGTCGAACACCACGATGGTATCCTGCACCGAGTAACCGACGACGGTCAGCACAGCGGTGAGGAACAGCGCGTCAGCTTCCCAGCCAAATACCAGGCCGAGGATAGACATCACGCCCATCGTCACGAGGATGTCATGGAACATGGCGATGATCGCGCACGACCCATAGCGGATCGCGTGTGGAACCTGCCGGAACGCCCACACGATGAAGAACAGGATGATCACCGCGACGGCGAATGTGGCAATCACGGCGGAGCGTGTTACCTCTTTACCGACAGTTGCCGAGACGCTGCTGGTGGTCAGGGCCGCTTCGCGGAAGGGGTCTTCTTCTTCCGTCTTGGGCGACCAGAATGCACCTAACTGCGCCGGTTCCTGCATGAATGATTTCAATTCTTCGAGCCGGTCGATTTCTTCAAAACGAAGCTGCCAACGGCTGCCCGCCTGGGCAAATTCTGAGTCGACTTCATCCGATTTGATCGGATCAAGCTCTTGCACAATATAATCATTCAGGCCAAATTCGTCGAGTGTATCCCGAACCGCTTGTTCGTTGACATCATTGACAAGTGAGACTTCCATCAACGTCCCGCCGGTGAAATCAATGCTCAGCCGGACGGGGGTGCTGTATTGGATGACCGAAATGATCATCGCAATAATGCCCGGCACAATCACCGAAGCCGAGAGCAGGTAATACAGTTTGCGACGCTGCGCAAAATTGAACAAAAACATGATCGCCTAACTCCTTTTTTCGATGATTAAACGCCAAGCAGCCGGGGGTTAGTCCGCAGACGTTCGCCGACAACCAGCACCAAAGTGTGCAGGAAAGTACGCGTTGCAATAACGGCGGTAAACAGGTTGATGATCAACCCCAACGCCAGGGTAATTGCAAAACCCTGAACGGCGCTGGCCCCAAAGACATTCCCGAAGAAATACAGGATGACGCAGATGATGATGGTCGATGTATTCGAGTCGCGGATCGAAGTCCATGCGCGGCTGAACCCGGCTTCGATAGCTCGTTCCATGCTGCGTCCGGCGCGTAGTTCTTCTTTCATGCGCTCAAAAATTAGAATGTTACCGTCTACTGCCGTGCCGATTGAGATCAAAAAGCCGGTGATAGCCGGTAGACTCAACGTGACCGGAATGCTCTTGAACAGCGCAAAGTTGATCGCCGCAAACAGCAGCAGTGCCAGAGCGGCAGCGATCCCTGCGGCGCGATAGTAGATTAACATAAAGGCTATGACGGTGAGCACGCCAATGATCCCAGCCCGGATCGAACGATCCACCGAGAGTTTACCGAGTGACGGGCCAATCGTATCAAACGCGATGATTTCCAGCGGGACGGGCAGCGCGCCATACTTCAACTGCGCCGCCAGAATCTGCGCGTCATTACGGGTGAAACTACCCGAAATGATCCCGCCGTCCATGGTTCCGGCACCGGCACTGCTCGCCAGGTCGGCCTGAATGGTGGGATAAGACAACAGACGGCCATCCAACACAATCGCCATCGGGCGGTTAGCACTGGCGGCCACATAGTCAATAAAGTCATCCACCCGTTCGCCACTGTCATTGATGGCAAAATTGACGACCCACTGCGTGCCGATACTGCCCTGGGTGATGGCCGCCGCATCGCTCAACCCGGCGCCGGTCATAATCGTCTTGAACGGTTCCCCATTATTGAGCAGGGCTGGTTCTTCAACTGGATTATTCAAGTCTTCGCTGGGGCAGGTAAATTGATCATACGGCTTGAGGGTTTCGCCTTCGAGCAAACGACCCCTGGCCAGTTCAACCTGATCGGTGGTCAGGATGCATGATCCTTCAGGGACTGATCCTGATGTGATCGCCGAAAAATCTACAAATTCCAGCATACCCGTAGATTTGATCGCATCAAACGCGATCTTTTGTTCTTTCACACCGGGCAGTTCTACAATCACCCGGTCTTCACCCTGCCGTTGAACGACGGCTTCTGTCACGCCCAGGCCGTTCACACGGCGCTCGACGTTCTTGACCGCCTGATCCAACGTATCACTGTTGAAGTTTGTGCCAGGAGGAACCCGCAGCAAAACACGCGATCCACCCTGCAAATCCAACCCCTGGACAACTTTCGTCGTCAGGCTGAACCCTAAGACATCAACCGATTCCGTGCCGGGTAGGCTGATCCAAACCGACAAAGCAGCAACTAATAATATTATCGCGAGCCAGAGGCGGTACCCTCTCATAACAAATTTCCTCTCATGTGGCGTTGCACATCTTCGAAGCCAGCTAAGTTTATCGCAGCCAACCATTTGGGGCGGTGCTCAAACTCAGTGATGATAACTCTTAGCAGGGGCAAATGGCAAGGGTTTTTTGCGCGGTTTGATTGGTGCGGTTTGAATGAAGGGACGGCAGGGCAGGGGTATCGGCTGCCCCTGCCCGCTAAATCATTATTCTACCGGGTTTGATTCCCCGGCCAATCCTAGTTCTTCTGCGATACCTTTCATCGCTTCTAACACGCGCGGCACGTGTTCGTTCCACAGATCCACGCCCAACGCTGCCGCCGCTGCTTCGACTTCTTCGCGGTGAACGCCCGCCGCGAAACTTCGATCTTTCCACTTGTCACGCACCGATTTGATTTTGGTAATGTCGCGGATGTCTTTAGAGGGGCGCACTAACGCCACTGCGGTGATAAAGCCGGTCAGTTCGTCCACCGCGACCAATGATTTCTCCAGCAGACTTTCGGGGTGCGCGCCGGTCCGTTCGGCGGCATGAGCCGCAATCGCCCGCACGATCTCCTCGTCTACACCGCGCTCACGCAGCACACGCAGCCCGGTGAACGGGTGACCGTCAGCCGCCGTCATGTCAGGATATTTCTCGTAGTCGAAATCGTGCAGCAGACCCACCACACCCCATTTGTCCTCGTCGGCTCCATAATGCCGGGCATAGGCGCGCATCGCCACCTCAACGGACAGCATATGCCGCCGCAGACTCAGCGATTCAGTCCATTCTGTGACCAGTGTCCAGGCGTCATCGCGTTTCATGCTTCTGGCTCCGCTTCGATGATTTCTTGGCTGTAATTCATGGCGGTGATAGGTTTCAGGGTTGCCGACACGCCGCAGTATTTGTCGCGTGAGAGTTCAATCGCCCGTTCTACCGCCGCCGGGTCAACATTGTGTCCGGTGACGACGAACTTCACCCAGATTTCTTTCCAGGTGCGCGGGTGTTCATCAGCGCGCAGGCCCTCAACCTGCACTTCAAACCCGGTTATATCCTGCTGCTTTTTGCGCAAGATGCTGATCACGTCCATACCCGTACATCCGGCCAGAGCCACCAACAGCAGGTCCATCGGCCCGACCCCGGTGCCGTGTCCGCCAGCCGTTTTTGCTGCATCCAGCGGCACTGTGAATCCGGTGCCACTTATCCCGGTAAACATCAAATCATCTCGCCAAATGGCACGGCCCGTCTTTTTATCGGCCATCGTTTGTCACCCTTCCTTTGGTTCAAACTGTCCTGTCTTCAATTTTACGATAAATAGTTAGATGCGACATTAGATTCACATTGGAAGGCGTTTGGAGATCACCCTGCGGTGGGTGCTGTGCTAAAATTGAGACACAGTGAAATGGCTCTTTACCGGTTGAAGACGACCACAAGGGAGTTTATGGTGAGTTCTAGTGATGCCGAACTGGCGGCCCGTTTACAAGCAGGCGATCAGGCGGCTTATGCCCAATTTGTAGATGAACATTCCGGCCACGTTTACCGCCTGGCGCTGCGAATGATGGGCAATGAAGCCGACGCCGAGGACGTGCTGCAAGAAACGTTTTTGAGCGCCTTTAAATCGATTGATCGTTTCGAAGCGCGCTCCAGCCTGAGTACCTGGCTTTATAGGATCGCCAGCAATGCCGCGCTGATGCGTCTGCGCCGTTACGAGCCGGATCAGGTGTCGGTGGATGAGCCGGTCGAACGGGACGATGGTGATCTGCTGCCGCGCCAGTTTTTTGATTTTTGCTGCCTGCCCGAAGAAGACCTGCTGCGTGACGAGGCCCGCGCCGAGATGGATCGCGCGGTGGACGAACTCCCCGCCACGCTGCGCAGTGTGTTTATTCTGCGCGATATTGAAGGGTTGTCGACAGATGAGACCGCCAATACGCTCAATCTCTCGGTGTCGGCAGTCAAAAGCCGGTTGATGCGGGCGCGGCTCAAGCTCCGCGAGCGCCTGAGCGAATATTTTGCACACGAACCGGCAGCGGTTCATGTAGGGGATGAAGAATGAGTACACACAGCCATCACCACCACGATTCTGAATCTTGTCGCCGTTATTTGGGCAGTCTGTCGGATTATGCGGACGGCGCATTGACCGACGAATTGTGCGCTGAAATCGAAGCGCACATGGAGGGCTGCGAGAACTGCCGGGTGGTTGTCAATACACTCACCAAAACCATTCTGCTCTACCGCCAATCGCCTGCACCCGATATGCCCGACGCGGTCAAGGAGCGGCTGTATAAGGTGCTGCATCTTGAGAAATTTTATCGCTCGGACCCAACTGATCCTCAAGGGAGTTCATCCACGTAACCGTGCAACTTTTGACGCGGGGCTGCATCTAACGGGGTGAAAATAGGCTGAGCTTGTTTTGGGGATAAACTGATGGCAGACGAACCAGATACCATTGAAAAAGTGAATGAAAAATCGAAAAAGAAACAAAAGCGCGTGATTGTGTTTAGCACGCCGACCTGTATCTACTGCACCCAGGCGAAACGGTATTTGCGCGAGCGCGGCGTTCGTTTTAATGATGTCGATGTGAGCAAAGACCCACAGGCAGCCCGCGACCTCGTTCGCCGCAGTGGCCAGCAGGGCGTTCCGGTGATTGACATCGGGGGCAAGATCATTGTTGGCTTCAACCGTCCCGAAATTGACCGGCTCTTGGGCCTGAACTGACCCGCGCATATTCCACCAACTAAAAACAGGTGAGTCTGATAACAGATTCACCTGTTTCTGTTATACTGATTGGTGGTAGCTAGGGGGTATACGTTTCGACGGGCAGTTCGGCTTTAAGCCACGCCTGAATCCCGCCGTCCACATTCACTACTTTTTCATAACCCAGACCGATCAGAATATCCGACGCCTCGCGGCTGCGATTGCCACTGTTGCAGATGACAAAAATCTCTTTGTCTTTGGGCAGTTCGTTCGCGGCGCGTGCCTGAACATCCGGCAGGGAGATCAGTTCCGCCCCGACAGGAATGCCGGTGGTCGCCCATTCTTCGGGCTGCCGCACATCCACGATGAGCGCGTTTTCATTGCCGTTCAGCCGATCATAGGCTTCCTGAACCTGTACCGTCGTATAGGTTGCCGCCGTGTTTTTATCTTCATTTTTGTCGTCATCTGAATCCCCGCACGCGGCGATCAGCACGCTCAACGCTAATACCAGCATCAAGAATAAGCGTTTAGACATCAATCTGTCCCTTTCAGGCTTTTTGTGGTTCTGATATACGAATACGCCGGTCAATAATCTCATTGTGACAGTGTTCAGCCGCCGCAATCGTAGCGCCGCTCAACACCAGGGTATTTTCTAATGTGGCTCCTGGACCTACAGTGGCCCCGGATTCCAGGTAGACGTTCGGGCCGATCTGCGCTGCGTGTCCGACGCTCACCTTCGGGTCGATTCGCACGGGGGGGATGATATGCACCGAGCCGGGGATTTCGCTTAAGATATGCGCGTCACGGCCTTCTTTGAGAAACTGCCGGTTGATCGCCAGCAGGTCTACTTCGTGCGTCAGGTGCAGCCGCCAGTCTGTGATGGCATATCCCACTTTTTGACCATCCTCGATGCTGGCCTGGATCGCGCTGGCGATCTCACGTTCGCCGCGTGCCGACACCTTGACTTTGGGCAGGTATTCAAAGATTTTCTGCGAAAAAGCATAGAGCATGATCGAAGCATGGGATCCCTTGGGATCGGCGGGTTTTTCTTCGATGGCTTTGACGATGTTGTTTTCTAGCACGACCCCTGACGAGACGCGGATTTGGTCGGGGGTGGCAGGCAGCAGACTGAGCGTCGCGACATGATCTCCCGCCTGGGTGAAACAGCTCATCAAATTGCGAACATGATCAGGGGAAGTCAGATTATCGACAGCGGTCAACACGAAGGGGCCATCAAGAAACGGCGCAGCCAGCAGCAGTGCATCCACCGTGCCGGTGGGAACTGCCTGGATCGCAAACTTAACTTCGGTGTCAGGATACCACGAGGTGCTCAAATAAGCTGCGATAGCGCCTTCTTGATCGCCGATCACTACTACGAAGCGCCGGATACCCGCATCGCGCAGGCGATCCATGACTCGTGCCATCATCGGTTTTCCCAAAACAGGCAGCATCGATTTAGGACGATCTTTAGTAAGTAATCCGAGCCGCGAACCGCGTCCGGCAGCCAGAATAACCGCTTGTTGG